>NZ_WSPG01000004.1:0-167114 GCF_022819185.1 Morganella sp. HSTU-ASny43 | reverse complement strand
TGCCCGGACTCGGAATCGAACCAAGGACACGGGGATTTTCAATCCCCTGCTCTACCGACTGAGCTATCCGGGCAACGGGGCGCATTAAACCGTATTCCGTGGTTTGCGTCAATGCCTTTCTGTCAAAAAACCATAAAAAAAGTGTGAGTGTGCTCTTTTTATGCAGAATGCGGACGCAATTTATGCATGTGGTGAATAAATCAGCTGAGTGCGCCGTTTTTACGGCAACGGGCGATAGTCAGCACATCTTCTGCCAGCCGCCGGGCGGTGGCGATATCATCGGTACTGCGGGATATCAGCAGTTTGCTCAGGCATCCTTCCAGAATCAGTTCCAGCTGACGGGCCACCATATCGCAATCATCAATATCCAGCTCTCTGAGCAGCTCTGTGGTAAATGCAAAGGCACTTTGTTTCTGCTGGCGGGATAACTGATGGATAGGGTGATCCGCATCAGGAAAGGCGCTGCTGGCCGCAATAAACAGACATCCCGGAAAACGGTTTTCGCGGACACGTTCCGCCAGTGCCGTGTAACGGGCAAGCAGTTTATCTTCACAGGACAGCGACTCATCCAGCAGAATGCGGCGCTGCCAGATATCAATCTGATTACCGTGGTAACGCAGGCAGTCGTAGAGCAGGTCATTACGGGTCGGCCAGAAAATCCGCAGGCGTTCGGGATCAATGTCCAGGTTATCGTTGAGGGTGGCTTCAGACATCAGAAGGCCGTGGTTTTCCAGCAGACTCAGTGCCTGATTGAGGACGTCTTCACGTTGCACAGCAGGTTCTCCCTGATAAAGGCATATGATCCAGAATAACGTGAGTGCTGATGAAAGGCGAGAGACGCAGGTAAATAAAATCCGCCCCGGAGGGCGGATTTATCAGTGCAGGGAATTACAGAACGACACTGCCGATCAGGAAGCCGAAGCAGACCGACAGTGCGACACCAATGGTGCCCGGGATAAAGAACGGGTGGTTGAAGACCAGTTTGCCGATACGGGTGGTACCGGTGTCATCCATCTGAACCGCCGCGACCAGGGTCGGGTAGGTCGGCAGGATAAACAGACCGGAAACCGCAGAGAAAGAGGCAATGGCAGTCAGTGGTGTAACACCCAGCGCCAGTGCCATCGGCATCAGCGCTTTGGCGGTGGCGGCCTGTGAATAGAGCAGGGCAGAACAGAAGAAGAAAATAACCGCCAGCAGCCACGGATGCTGCGTGATTAAATCACCGGCAGTCAGTTTGATCCACTCCAGATTTGCCTGAACGAAGGTATCGCCCAGCCACGCCACACCCAGGATACAGATACAGGCGCTCATCCCGGCTTTAAAGGTACTGGAGTTCAGGATGATATCCGTCTCTACCTTGCATATCAGGGTAATAAGTGTCGCGACACTGAGCATGATAATCAGAATGGCGTTGGTGGTGGACATAATCGGTTCAGACAGCAGCCCGACACTCTTACTGTTGACAACCGCAAAGACCACAACGGACAGGACACCGAGCAGGAACAGGAGAACAGACAGTTTGGCAGCTGGTTTGATGGCAGCTTTTTCACTGCGGTTCAGTTCCACCACGCCTTCAGCAAGACGTTTCTTAAAGACCGGGTCATTGGCGAGTTTGTCATCAAACAGCCAGGACACAATAAAGGACATCAGGATGATCGCGACAAAGGTGGATGGCAGCAGGATCATCAGCAGATGCAGGTAACTGACGCCCATCGGCTCCATGACCGATGACATATACACCACCGCCGCTGAAATCGGTGATGCGGTGATCCCTATCTGTGCGGCCACAACGGCGGTGGAAAGCGGACGGGAAGGTTTAATCCCCTGTTCTTTGGCAACTTCGGTGATCACCGGCAGGGTAGCCAGTGAAATATTACCGGTTCCGGCAAACAGTGTCAGAAAATAGGTGACGATCGGGGCGAGGATGGTGATATAGCGCGGATTGCGGCGCAGCAGTTTTTCAGTCTGCTGAACCAGATAATCCAGCCCGCCCGCGACCTGCATGGCAGAGATTGCAGCGATAACAGCCATTATAATGGAGATAACGTCGAACGGGATGCTGCCCGGTTTCACGCCGATGGCGGCGAGGGCAAGAACCCCCAGTCCGCCGGCAAAACCGATACCTATCCCTCCGAGGCGCGCCCCGAGATAAATGGCCAGCAGTACGATAATAAATTCGATGGCTAGCATAAGTGCTCCTGTAAAATCCCGTAGAAAAATGTTAAATTTTTGTAGTAGGGTAATAAAAAAGCACGTTACCTTGCGATGACGTGCTTTTGTGTTCTATGTATTTCTTATTATTATATTAGTCATCAAAGCGTTTTGCTTTATAGGCCGGATTCTTTAAGTTCTCAATTGAGAAAATATCATCCAGCTCAGCTTCTGTCAGAAGACCGCGCTCCAGAACCACTTCGCGCACACTCTTGCCGGTTTCCGCACAAATCTTACCGACGATATCCCCGTTATGGTGACCGATGAACGGGTTCAGGTAAGTCACGATACCGATAGAGTTGAACACATACGCTTCACAAATTTCTTTGTTGGCGGTAATACCGGAAACGCATTTCTCACCCAGGTTGCGGCAGGCGTTGCTCAGCAGAGAAATAGATTCAAACATCGCCTGGCCGATAGCCGGTTCCATTACGTTCAGCTGTAACTGACCCGCTTCGGCGGCCATGGTGACGCAGACGTCGTTACCGATGACTTTGAAACACGCCTGGTTTACCACTTCCGGAATCACCGGGTTCACTTTTGCCGGCATGATAGAAGAACCCGCCTGCATTTCCGGCAGATTGATCTCTTTGAGACCCGCACGCGGACCGGAGGAGAGCAGACGCAGGTCATTACAGATTTTGGAGAGCTTCATGGCCAGGCGTTTCAGCGCACTGTGCAGCATCACGTAAGCACCGCAGTCAGAGGTTGCTTCGATCAGATCTTCTGCCGGCACACACGGCAGACCGGTCACTTCCGCCAGTTTTTCCACCGCCAGTTTCTGATAGCCCGGTGCGGTGTTCAGCCCGGTACCAATCGCGGTGGCACCCAGGTTCACTTCCAGCACCAGTTGTGCAGAGTGGTGCAGGTTTTTGACTTCTTCTTTCATCAGGATGGCAAAGGCGTGAAATTCCTGGCCTAATGTCATCGGAACCGCATCCTGTAACTGGGTGCGACCCATTTTTAGGATGTCTTTGAATTCATTTGCTTTGGTATCAAATACGCCTTTCAGATACTCAACGGATTTAATCAGCTGGGTAATTGAATTATAGACGGCGATACGGAAGCCGGTCGGGTAAGCATCGTTGGTGGACTGGGCTTTGTTCAGGTGATCATTCGGGTTGAGGAACTCATATTCCCCTTTTTTATGGCCCATCAGTTCCAGGCCGATATTTGCCAGTACTTCGTTTGTGTTCATATTCAGTGAAGTACCGGCACCCCCCTGGAAAACATCCACAGGGAACTGATCCATACATTTACCGTGGATCAGGACTTCATCGCAGGCTTTGATGATGGTATCCGCAATCGCACGCGGAATAGTGTGCAGTTCTTTATTCGCCATGGCAGCGGCTTTTTTCACCATCACCATGCCACGGATAAATTCCGGGACATCATTGATTGTACGGTCGCTGATATAGAAATTTTCGATAGCCCGCAGTGTATGGACACCATAATACACATCGTCCGGTACTTCGCGTTTACCCAGCAGGTCTTCTTCGATACGAAAATTATTTGACATGAGAACCTTCTTTGATTGAATGGTTGTCTTACTTAATAGTAAAGACAGCAATTATATTATTTTGTCCGATATTAATAGAGAGTATCACTTAGTTTATTGCATTCTCAGTGATGATATTCTGTATTTGCGTTGAATCCTTTTAGCCAGATCACTTATTAACTGAAATGTTTGCACTATTATCACTCTTATGTGCGATAAATCACAAATATCATGTGCGATTCCGGCACATGCCGCGCTTGAAAACGTCTGAAATGACCCCATCATTATGAACATCCATGACTAAAAATCGAATTTACAGCGCGTCTCTTAGAAGTAGTTCACAAAGGCTGACAAAGGGGCGGTTTTTTACATCACAGTGCACCACATAAGGAAGACGTTATGCGTTGGTTACCCCTTATCCTCATTTGTCTGCTGATCTATATTGAGGCGGTCATTTTTGTTCACGTGGCATCCGCCATCGGTGTGTTTATGACACTGGTGCTGGTGGTGCTGACATCCTGTCTCGGCGTATCTCTGGTGCGCAATCAGGGAATGCGTAATCTGAGTCTGATTCAGCAGAAAATTCAGGCGGGTGAGAGCCCTGCGGCAGAGATGATCAAAAGCGTCTCTCTGGTGCTGGCCGGTATCCTGCTGGTCCTGCCGGGCTTTTTCACCGATTTCTTAGGGCTGCTGTTGCTGCTGCCGCCGGTACAGAAACTGCTGGTGTCCCGTGTGCTGCCGTTTATCCGCGTGTATCAGCCGCGGACGAACCCGTTCGCCGGTAACGCGGCAAACCGGGGGAATGTGTACGAAGGGGAATTTGAGCGCCGGGGTGACACTCCATCTCAGCGGCTCAACCAGTCACCGGCGTCACACAACGATGATAATCCGCAGGATAAACCCTGATATCTGAACAGTTTGGACAGAGACCGTGAAATTTCGTATTTTTTTCATCTCTGCCCCCTTGAACTTGTCCGGAACTGACCCCATCTGCTCAAACATGGCAATGGTATTAGTATCCGGCCTGAACCTTTAATCCACGTTATTTGATACGGATTTTTTTACAGGAGATCTATCAATGAAAATTCGTCCTTTGCACGACCGTGTTATTGTTAAGCGTAAAGAAGTTGAAGCGAAATCAGCGGGCGGGATCGTCCTGACCGGTACAGCGGCAGGTAAATCGACCCGTGGTGAAGTGCTGGCAGTAGGTAACGGTCGCATCCTGGAAAACGGCGAAATGAAACCACTCGACGTTAAAGTCGGTGATATCGTGATTTTCAATGATGGTTACGGCGTAAAAGCTGAAAAAATTGATAATGAAGAAGTGCTGATTATGTCTGAAAGCGACATCCTGGCGATTGTCGAAGCATAATTACACCGTACTGGTTGTACTCAGATCTTCTTAAACCATAAAAGCATTCGAAGGAATAGAAATAATGGCAGCTAAAGACGTAAAATTCGGTAACGACGCCCGTGTTAAAATGCTCCGTGGTGTCAATGTTCTGGCAGACGCAGTAAAAGTCACTTTAGGTCCGAAAGGCCGTAACGTTGTGTTAGACAAATCATTCGGCGCACCGGTTATCACTAAAGATGGTGTGTCTGTTGCGCGTGAAATCGAGCTGGACGACAAGTTCGAAAACATGGGTGCACAGATGGTGAAAGAAGTTGCCTCCAAAGCGAACGACGCTGCGGGCGACGGTACCACCACTGCAACCGTACTGGCTCAGTCTATCATCACTGAAGGCCTGAAAGCCGTTGCTGCGGGCATGAACCCGATGGATCTGAAACGCGGTATCGATAAAGCCGTTGTTGCAGCCGTTGAAGAACTGAAAAAACTGTCTGCACCATGCTCTGATACCACTGCAATCGCGCAGGTAGGTACTATCTCTGCAAACTCCGATGAAACTGTCGGTAAACTGATTGCGGAAGCAATGGATAAAGTCGGTAAAGAAGGCGTTATCACTGTCGAAGAAGGCACCGGCCTGGAAGACGAACTGGATGTTGTTGAAGGTATGCAGTTCGACCGCGGTTACCTCTCCCCGTATTTCATCAACAAACCGGAAACCGGTTCTGTTGAGTTAGAAAACCCGTACATCCTGCTGGTCGACAAAAAAATCTCCAACATCCGTGAACTGCTGCCGGTTCTGGAAGGCGTTGCCAAAGCAAGCAAACCGCTGATGATCATCGCAGAAGATGTTGAAGGTGAAGCACTGGCAACACTGGTGGTTAACACCATGCGCGGTATCGTGAAAGTGGCTGCGGTGAAAGCACCGGGCTTCGGCGACCGTCGTAAAGCGATGCTGCAGGATATCGCAACCCTGACCAACGGTACTGTTATCTCTGAAGAGATCGGTATGGAGCTGGAAAAAGCAACTCTGGAAGACCTGGGTCAGGCAAAACGTATCGTTATCAACAAAGATACCACTACTATCATTGATGGTGTGGGTGACGAAGAGACTATCGCAGCACGCGTTGGTCAGATCCGTCAGCAGATCGAAGATTCAACCTCAGATTACGACCGTGAAAAACTGCAGGAGCGCGTAGCGAAACTGGCAGGCGGTGTTGCTGTTATCAAAGTCGGTGCGGCAACTGAAGTTGAAATGAAAGAAAAACGTGCCCGTGTTGACGATGCTCTGCACGCAACCCGCGCAGCCGTTGAAGAAGGTGTGGTTGCCGGCGGCGGTACTGCATTAGTCCGCGTTGCGGCTGCTCTGACTGCCCTGACCGGTGATAACGAAGATCAGAACGTGGGTATCCGTGTTGCGCTGCGCGCAATGGAAGCACCTATGCGTCAGATCGTTGAAAACGCAGGTGAAGAACCATCTGTTGTTGTTAACACCGTGAAAGGCGGTAAAGGTAACTATGGTTACAACGCAGCCACCGAAGAATACGGCGACATGATCGCAATGGGTATCCTGGATCCGACTAAAGTAACCCGTTCTGCTCTGCAGTTCGCCGGTTCTATCGCGGGTCTGATGATCACCACTGAAGCGATGATCACTGAACTGCCTAAAGACGACAAAATGGATTTAGGTGCAGCCGGTGGTATGGGCGGCATGGGCGGTATGGGCGGCATGATGTAATCATGTAGTCTGACTGCAATTGTTTGCTGAAAAAGCCCGTAACCTGATTGGTTACGGGCTTTTTTTGTCTGTCCGGTTTGTATTTTATAATATCCCACTGTTTATCATCATTATGAGGTATTATTGAGAGATACCGCTGCTGAAATGGGGGAGTGCCGGATATGCTGGATTTTCTGAAGAATTACGACAACTTAACCGTCAGTGAGAAGAAAGTATTAAAATATCTTACGGAAAATATTGCCGATATTCCCTGGTTAAATATTAATGAATTAGTCGCCAAAACGTTTGTGTCCAAAACGGTGATTATCAATTTATCTCAGAAATTAGGTTTCAGCGGGTTTAAAGAACTTAAATTTCAGATTAACAATCATATCCTCTCACAAAATAAAGCAGAGAAAAAAGCACCGGCATCCTATAAAAAGCAGCTCGAGAATAATATTCATAAGACCTTCACACTGATTAATGAAGATCAGATCCGCGATTGTGCAAAAACATTGCGCGGTTCACGGAATATCTTTCTGGTGGCACGGGGAACCAGCAAGGCAGTCGGTTACTATCTGGAGCATTTATTATTTTCGCTGGGACTGCACTGCTTTTTTATTAATGATTATAACCTTTCTGATTCCTTTACCCGCCTTGTCAGCAAAGATGACACCGTGATTTTTATCTCCCTTTCCGGCGGAACTAAAAAGATCATTGAAACCGCAAAAATCGTCCAGCTGAAAGATGCCCATATCATCAGTATGACTGCCTTCCACACGAATGAACTGACCACATACGCAAATAACACACTCTTTTGCTTCTCTGACAGTTATGACACCAAACGGGATGACTCAAAGTCCAGAACAGGGTTTTTTATCCTGGTGGATTTATTAATTAATAAGCTGGAAAGTTTGCTGTAAATAAACTCATTATTTAGCTTAAGTTGAATTGAATGCTTTTTGTTCAATAATTCCTGCTTTTTTTAAAATAATCGTTTATTCAGAAAATCATTAACAGAACGTCTTAAAAATTATTATCATCCTGATTTTTAAATCATTATCGCCTTAGAATGACCCGGGTCATAATTTAAGACCTGAGATAATATTTAAAACCGTACCATCATTTCATTTCAAAAACGCAGTGCTAGTATTCCGGGTAATATCAATATTCTTCGTCGCAGGGAAAATAATATGGCTAAAAGAAAATTCGGAGAGTCGATCCAGCGCTTTGGCCGGACACTGCTCCTGCCAATCGGGGTTTTGGCTCCGATAGGTATGATTCTGGGGATCAGTGGTGCATTAGTGCAGACCTACATGATTGCCCGGTTTCCTTTCCTCGGAAATGAAACGGTTAACGCACTGCTTGTCAGTATCCGCTCTATTGCGGGCGTTATTTTTGACAATATTCCACTGCTCTTTGCCATGGGGGTTGCCTACGGGATGAGCCAGCGTGATAAGGGGATCGCGGTCTTCGCCTCCGTGGTGGGGTATTTGTCGCTGATTATCACCATGAATATCTGGCTGGTACTCACCGGCAAACTGGCTGATCCGGCCATTATGGGACAGGTGGGGCAAATTAAGGTTCTGGGGATCCAAACCTTAAATATCAGTGCCGCCGGGGGGATCATTACCGGTCTGATTGCCGCCTGGGCAACGGACAAGTTTTACAACCTTGAACTGCCGACTGCCTTCGCTTTCTTCTCCGGTAAAAAATCCGTTTCCATCATCATGGTCGGCCTGATGATCATGGTCGGCGCGACATTACCGTTTATCTGGGAAGTGCTGGTTCAGGGGCTGATGAAGCTCTCTGCTGTCTTTCTGAGTCCTGTCGGTCCGTTCTTTACGGCGGGCGGTGAGCGTCTGTTTATTCCGTTCGGTCTGCACCACGTCTGGAACGTGCTGTTCAGATTTACCGAAGCCGGCGGTACCTATGTGATTGACGGACAAACCTATGTCGGTGTTGTTCCGGCGCTGACTGAAGTGTTATTCAAACAGGGCCCCGGAACTGAATACTGGGCGATGATGCCAAGCCTGACGCGCTTTATGGCGCAGCAGCAAATGCTGGTGACGCTGTTCCTGTTCCCGGCAATCGCGTTAGCTATCTATAAAACATCGAAGAAAGAGAACCGCGCGGAAGTGAAATCCATGCTGGTGACGATGGTACTGACCGCCATGCTCGGTAACGTCACGGAACCGCTTGAATTTACCTTCGTGTTTATCGCACCGCTGCTGTATTTAATTTATGCCATCATCGTGGGTATTGGTGCGGTATTGCTGTCATTCGCCGGTGTCGCGATTGGTTATATCCGCGGAACCATCTTCGATTTCACGATTTTCGGCCTGCTGTACGAACGTACTAACTGGATATTCCTGGTGCTTATCGGTACCGGTCTGGCGGTGGTGACGTTCTTTATCTTCCGCTGGGCTATCCTCCGGTTTGATATTAAAACGCCGGGCCGTGAAGAATCCAGCAATCTGAAAAACACGTTAATTAAAGAAAAACGTTATGGTGAAATTGCGGAAATTCTTATCGAGGCGTTAGGCGGAAAACAAAATATCCGTAACGTTGATAACTGTATTACCCGTATGCGTATCGATATCGCAGAAGTGAATAAGATTGATAAAGAGTTAATGTCGGAATCAGGATGTACTGCATTCTTCTTTCCATCGGCAAACCACGTCCATGTTGTTTACGGACCGAAGGTTGAATTTGTCCGCAACGCTGTTGATGAAGCAATGAAGAAATAAAAGGATATATGATGAGAGCTTTATATGATTCTAAAAGTAAAACCATCGATGACCGCGGCATAAAAGCGCTGCTGTCAGATGAGGCCAAATACAATACCTGGCTGATGTTTGAATCAGTGCTAGCTCAGGCACAGGCAGAACTGGGGTTTATTCCCCGGTCTGCTGCCGATGAAATTAAAGAAAAGGCGGTTATTGAGAATATCGATTTTGAAGAGATGAGCCGTATCTATCAGAAAATCGGTCATGGCTTCGTACCGTTTTTAAAAGTATTAGTGAATGCCTGCTCGGAAGAGAGTGGTAAATATATCCATTACGGTATTACCACACAGAATATTCAGCAAAGTTCGCAACTGTATATGATGAAGACAGTGCATAATAAATTTATGCTGCTGTTAAGCGAGATCCTCGAAAATTTATCGCGTCTCGCAGAAAAAACCAAACACATGGTGATGCCGGGCAGAACACACGGCCGTCACGCCATTCCTATCACTTACGGCTACAAAGTGGCGGTGTGGATCAGCGATTTTATTGATTGCAGCCAGCGCATGAAAGAGTGTGAAAAGCGTGTATTCACTATCATGATGGGCGGCGCGGTCGGGGCATTTAACACCATGCCGGGCATCGGGCTGGAAGTCCAGAAGCGGGTTGCTGAACTGACCGGCATGCATGCGATGGAAGTGCCGTCCCGCAACCTGAGCACTCATAAACTGGAATATATGGCGAACCTGGCGCTGATGGCGAATATCTGCCACAAAATCGGTGAGGAAGTTTACAGCACCACGCTGGAAGAGATCGCGGAAGTTTCCGAAGGCTTTACCAAGGGTACCGTGGGCAGCAGCACCATGCCGCACAAAATTAACCCGAAACTGGCCAAAGGTATTATCGCGAACTCCCAGAAACTGTACTCACTGCCGGGTGTCGGCATGTACTCCGCCGTCAGACCGTATGAGGGTGACAGCAGCTCTTATATGTTATTCGACGGACTGATCGAGGAAGCACTCGAACTGACCACCGAAGTGCTGCTGAGAACAGAAGAGCTCACCAGAACCATCGTACCTCATGAAGAGAGAATGCTGCACAACGTCATGAGAAACAAAGGGCTGGATAACACCGAATACGTGATGATGAAAATGGCGGAAAAGCTGGGTAAGGATAAGGCGCATTCATTATTGTATGAGGAAGCGATTAAAACCGCTGCAGATGGTGAGGATTTCTACACAAACCTGACGAAAAACGACACTATTACCGCTGCCTTCAGCAATGAAGAAATCAAAGCAATGTTAGATCCGCGCGCGTATATTGGTCTGTCTGTCGAAATCGCCGAAAAAGAAGCGAAACGCGGTTCAGATGCCGCTCAGAAAATTAAAAAAGACTATCAGTAAATTACCGGGCTGACACAGGAAAAACCAAACCGGCACTCTGAGGAAACTCAGGTGCCGGTTTTTTTATGCATAATTTGTGGCTGATTGCGATCAGCGGGTGGTTTTCAGCGATTAGTTTTTGAAGTCGCTGCCACAAAGTGGTTAAATTAGCTGTATAAATTTTTTCCAACCGTGAATGAGGAAAACTATGCGGATTAAAATGTTACCCGGTGCGCTGGCACTGTTATTACTGGCAGGCTGTACGACCACGAACGAACTGAGCTCCGCCGGATCACAGGTCCGCTTTTCCGAAGAGCAGCCACCGGCAGAATGTCAGAAATTAGGTGAAGTTACCGGTGTACAGAGCAACTGGATGACCGGCGTCGGTAACGAAAGCAGCTCCATGCGCGGTGCGGCAAATGACCTGCGTAACAAAGCTGCGGCCATGGGCGGTAACGTGATTTATGGTCTCGGCAGCCCGGCAGAGTCAGCGATTGTGTCCAGCCTGATCCCGGTGGATAGCAAGCTGACGGGTCAGGTATTTAAGTGCCCATAATTTAACGAATTCGCGTCATCCTTCAACCTGCAGCGGTGTTGGCTTCGTTCGGCCACGCGGGTCACATACTGGTGTATGCTCCCCGGATGTCCTCACTTTGCCGCCTTGCTGCAGATTGAATGATTTAGCGAAATTGTCTGAGTCAGATACAAAAAAACCACCGTCAATATAAACGGTGGTTTTTTTATTCAGATGTGAAAAGCGCGGGCGGCGGGTAAAGAAAACAGAAAGCATGCGGGCCATGGATGACGCGCCTGAGCGTATACGCGTCATCCTTTCGCCCATAGCCGCGTTGGCCGCACTCAGTGTCCCGGGTCACATACTGGTGTATGCTCCCCGTGCCCCTTCACTTGCCGCCTTGCTCTGAGCGAAATGATTTAGCGTATAACAGGGATGTGTTTACCGCGTCTTTCTGTTTTTGCCTGTTACCGGTGCAGATACCGTAATCACAGTCTTAAAGTATTCACAGCGACTTTCTGCTTTTACCGGTTATCAGCATGGCACTGTAATCACGGTTTGTTGTATCTGTATTTACAAAAACGCATGAAAAATCAGCCAATCTTCACTGCCGCAGTCGCAATAAATGTCGGCAGATAATTATCGATAACAAAACGCGGGTTCGGTTGCCAGTCCTCATAAAAATCTGTCAGATGAAAACCGGCTTTCAGTTGTCCGCCGATCAAATCTGTCAGGGAATGACCAAACACAAAAGCTTCCTGCCGTGCCTGCTTCTCTGCCAGTTGCTCCGGTGTTAATGCTGTCAGTTCAGAAAACGGCATTTTATATGCTGGTTTTATAATGCCTTCTTCGCGGTATTTCGCATCACGATCGCCGACAAAGACCACTGAATTAAAGAAACTGGCCAGCAGTGTACCACCGGTTTTCAGTACGCGGTGGCATTCACGCCATACCGGATTCACATCCGGGATATACAGATTGGAAATCGGATGGAACACGCAGTCAAAAGTGCCATCCGCAAATGCGCTGAGATCCCGCATATCGCCCTGTACCGCCTTAAGTGTCAGCCCGTCGCGCCGGGCAACCTGACGATCGTGCTCAAGCTGTTTATCTGATAAATCAAACACCGTCACATCCGCACCGGCGGCAGCCAGTACCGGGGCCTGCTGACCACCGGCAGAGGCCAGACAGAGAATGCGTTTACCTTTTACATCCCCCAGCCAGTCTTTCGGCAGCGGCTGCGGGGTGAGATGCACATCCCAGTTTCCTTGTTTGGCAGCCGCAATCAGCTCTGCGCTGACCGGTGTTGACCACGCCTGTTGTTGTTCCGCCTGTTTATCCCACGCGGCCTGGTTTGAGGTTAAAAAATCCGTCATAATTTTGTACTCCATAATACATAATGTACGCAATTTAACCTGTCTGAAGTTACCTGTAAAATACTATTTCTTCAGATGACCGTGTTTACGTGGTAATACTCAGCTCTGACGCAGACGGAGATCGATCGGCGTTTTACTCGGTTCACCGCCGATTTCCCGGGTCAGACGCGGCACCAGATACCCGGAAATACGCGGCAGAAGATCATGCATGATGCGGCGGGCTTCATCATCACTGATCAGAAAATGTCCCGCACCCTGTACTTTATCCAGCACATGCAGGTAATAAGGCAGAATACCGGCGTCAAACAGCGCATTACTGAGCTGTGCCAGCACCTCTGCATTGTCATTCACATCACGCAGAAGAACGCTCTGATTGAGCAGGGTAACGCGGCTTTCACGCAGCTGATTCATTTTTTCTTTCAATGTATCGTCGATTTCATTCGCGTGATTGATATGTGTGACTAAAATTATCTGTAGCCGTGAATCGCGGAAACGCGCGGTCAGTCCCGGCGTAATGCGTTCAGGGATCACGACAGGCAGACGGCTGTGAATGCGCAGCCGCTGAATATGGGGAATCGCTTCCAGTTGCGTCAGCAGCCAGTCCAGTTCATGGTCTTTTGCCATCAGCGGATCACCGCCGGAGAAAATGATTTCATTGAGTTCAGGATGGTTAGCGATATAATCGAGCGCCTGCTGCCAGTTATGTCTGGTGCCTTTATTGTCCTCATACGGGAAGTGACGGCGGAAACAGTAGCGGCAGTTGACCGCGCACCCGCCTTTCACTAACAGCAATGCCCGGTTGTGATATTTATGCAGTAGTCCCGGAACAACACTATGTTGTTCATCCAGCGGATCGTCAGAGAACCCCGGGGTCAGGTCAAATTCAGCCCTGTGTGTCATGGTCTGAAGTAATAACGGATCGCGCGGATTGCCTTTTTCCATTTTGGCGATAAAAGGACGGGGGACACGCAGAGCAAACAACCGGCGGGCATCAGTACCGGCACGCCAGTTTTCGTCCTGTTCCAGACCTAATATTGCCAGCAGTTCTGTTGGGTTAGTGACAGAATCAGTGAGTTGATGCAGCCAGACTTCTCGGGCGGGTTGTTTTTGGGTTACAATATCGACCATTTTTTTGGCTATGCCATTTATTTAAAATTAGAGGATTTCCATGGCTACTTATAGTACCAACGAATTTCGCCAAGGTCTTAAAATTATGTTAGACGGCGAACCTTGCGTGGTTGTTGAAAGTGAGTTTGTTAAACCGGGTAAAGGTCAGGCATTCGCCCGTGTGCGTCTGCGTAAACTGATCTCCAACAAACTGCTGGAGAAAACCTTCAAATCAACAGACTCTGCGGAAGGCGCTGATGTCATGGATCTGAACCTGACTTACCTGTACAACGACGGTGAGTTCTGGCACTTCATGAACAACGAAACTTTCGAGCAGCTGGCTGCGGATGAGAAAGCTATCGGTGATAACGCCAAATGGCTGATCGACCAGGCTGAATGTATCGTTACCCTGTGGGACGGCCGTCCTATCGCGGTTACCCCGCCAAACTTTGTTGAGCTGGAAATCACGGAAACCGATCCGGGCCTGAAAGGTGATACTGCCGGTACCGGCGGTAAACCAGCGACCCTGAGCACTGGTGCAGTGGTTAAAGTACCTCTGTTCGTGCAGATTGGTGAAGTGATCAAAGTTGACACCCGTTCAGGTGAATACGTTTCCCGCGTGAAATAAGATTACGTGATGAATTACAAAACCGCCACTGAATCAGCGGCGGTTTTTTTATATTCAGTAATATTCATAACGGTAACGCTGAATGGTTTGTAAGACCGGCTCCGGATTGTCATCCGCAGAATAGCCGTAATAATCGGCGATATAATTTTTTTGCAGCAGACAGTTACCGTGATGATCCCATTGTTCACAACGTTCGGTGAGTACATTCAGCAGTTCGCTGCCGCTGTAAATAGAGATTAAAGTGACTGATGGCCACGGCTGAGCAGTGTAAGTAAAGCGGGTCTCTGAGGAACCGGAGCCACGGGAAACGTGTGACAGGCGGCCTTGTGAATCATAGCGGTAAAAGAGACTTTCTGATTTTTCTCCGTCCGTTTTCACCTCATCCATACTGTGGAGCCGGCTGTTTTCCCAATTGATACGGGCAGTAACGGCATCCTCCTGTTCATCGTCACCGGTATTTTTATTCAGTAAGGTATAGCCGGCAATCTGTCCTTTATCATTTATCGTCCGGGTGATGTCTGTTTGTGAATTAATGTGTTTACCGTGAAATTTGTATTCTGCTGTGCCGGTCAGGTGAAGCGGATTATCCGGATCTGTTTTGTACTGTTCTTTCCGGTAAACATCCGGGCTTATCAGATAGTACATCTGCTGCTCATACTGCGTCACGGCACCGCACGGTGACAATGTAATGGTGGTTTCGCTGCTGCCGTAAGATTTTTGTTTGTTATTGCGTGTGGTAACCACAGATTTGACCGGCCCGTTCAGATACAGGCCGGTGATAATATAGGTATTTTCCCGGTTCAGCTGACGCTGCGCGTCCGTACAACTGCTGTCGTCTGCCATTGCTGCGGACAGCGGCAGGCAGAGCGCCAGCAGGGTAACTGTTTTTCTCATCCTTAAATTCTCTCTCTGTATCAGCGGATGAGGTTACTGTATCACCGATAGCAGAGATTATTTTTATTATTAATCCCGCCGTCGGATGATGTCACACCGGAACAGCCGAGAATGGTATCGAATAATTCATGATGGAAAAATGTCCGCGTCCGGCTGTTTTCTTTCAGGTTATCAAACAGAGACGGGTTATTTTTGATGTAGTTATCTGACATCCAGACAATAAACGGCACACGGAACTGCTCCGGCGGGGCAATATGCCGTGGCGTACCGTGCAGGCGCATCCCGTTATTTTCGCCCAGGGATTCCCCGTGATCGGAGGTATAAAAGACAATCGCATTTTTGTCTTTTAATTTTTCTGTCAGATCATGCAGAAAGTGATCGGTGTATAAGATCGAATTATCATAAGCATTGATCTCTTCCTGTATGCTGCATTTGGTTCCTTCCTCTGTGCATTCCGGCATATATTTGCGGAACTCAGGCGGATAACGCTTGGAATAAAGATGATGTGAGCCTTTGGTATGTAAAATAATCAGGTTCTGCCCCTGTTTTTTACGGGCGAGCATATCATCAACTTCGTCCATCAGTAATTCATCACGGATAGCTTTGCCCGGCGTTCTGTTCTGAGCGGTGATCATCTCACGGATCAGATAATTATCCAGGTCGAGCCGGTTATAGAACCAGACTTCACTTTGCATGGAAAACAGCTCGGAATAAAAGCCGTTCTGTTTCATCACAGAGAAAACATTATTTTCGGTAACTGTCCGCTGTTCGTTATCTTTTACGCCGCCTTCACGCACAAACATGCAGCGCAGCGATAATTTGGTGGAGGTATCACAGGACTGACCTTTAAAGGCGATAACGTTTTTATCGGCAGATAATAATGGCGTTGTTTCCCGTTCATAACCGAGTAATTGCATATGATCCCAGCGGGCGGTTTCGCCTATCACGAAAACCACATATAAATCGTCATTCTGCGGCGCCGGAGTGTAAGTAAATTCATCGGCCGGGTCGAATAAATCAATTTCATTAAAGGTATCGTCATATTTGACCACCGCATACTGTACCAGCGGCACAATCCAGTTGGTCGGTAAATAGGAGTAACTCAGCTCTCCGCCATAACTCGACACATCAATACTGCCGTTCATTTCAATTTTTTTCTGATTGGCATCCGCCAGTTTTAAATAACCGAAAATCAGAACCGGAATAACAATAAACGTAAACAGAGCGAGTGCCCGGCGGCGTGATGCCGTTTGTATGCTTGTTTTTTTTGCCGACCAGATCAGAAATAAAGCCGGAACGGAAAGCAGTGAGAACCAGAGATAAAAATGCCCGCCGACAGCTTCCTGTGACAGTTCAACACTGTCCGTTGCCAGCGTTGAAACTAAAATTCCGTAACCGATAATCACGTCATAAAACATCACGTAGTAACTGACAGCGATACTGACCAGAATAATAAAGCTGCTCAGAATCTTAAAACTCAGTAATCCGGTTTGGGCAATGAGCCGGAACAAGAAGAAGCTGAACAGAACATTGGCAAAAATTTCAGCAATCAGATAAAGGGAACCATAGTCTCCGGCCAGTAATAACTGGTTCTGAGCACGGGAAAAATACACGGTGTAGTTGAGAAAAAAGCCCAGAAACAGGGCAAGAACAGCAGAAACAACAAATTCATTTCTTAGTGTGTTTAATAACGGACGTATTGGCATCGGGTACATCACTTCATCGCTAAAGAGAGTTAGAGAAACGATCGGTTACTTGGTTCAATATTTATTCATTAATCATCTGCATCATAACTGATGACAGCAGACCGCATGACATTTTTGTCGTCATTAGTGTCGAACCGACAGTTATCCGCCCCTGAAAATTACGACAATATACTGATAAATATCCATTTTTACACATGGCATGAAAAATGCTTAGCAAGGGTATCAAACTATATGACTCGTCTGATTTTTCTGGAGGGTGGGGCGAATGAATCGCTTTGTTATTGCCGACCCGCATCTTTGTATCGGATGTAATACCTGTATGGCGGCCTGTTCTGAGACGCATAAACAGCAGGGATTACAAACACATCCGAGATTGAATGTGGTGAAAATCGGGGAACTGACCGCGCCGATGCTTTGTCGTCAGTGTGATGATGCTCCGTGTGCCCGTGTGTGTCCGGTGAATGCCATTACACACGAAAATGACATGATCGTGCTGAATGAAAGCCTGTGTATCGGCTGTAAACTGTGCGGTCTGGTCTGTCCGTTCGGGGCTATCACCCCGTCAGGCAGTAAACCTGTCGATATGCCGGATTTCTTTGAGCAGTATGTGCCGAAAGAGATGCTGCTGGATGTGCCGGACAGTCTGCCGACCATGAACCCGTTCCTGGCATGGAATGCCGGTATCCGTAATATCGCGGTGAAATGCGATTTGTGTGATTTCAGTGAAGAAGGACCGGCGTGTGTGAAAGTGTGCCCGACCGATGCCCTCCATCTCGTTGAAGAGAATCAGCTGGAAAACGAAAGTGCGAAACGTCGTACCGCGTCTGTCGATGCGATGCCGCCGGAGTTCGACATTTTCGTCTCAGGACAGGAGAGCAGAAAATGACATCTCTTGAATTACTCTTATGGTCCGTTGCCCTGTATACCGCCGGCGGTTTTATTTCGCTGCTGTTTAAACAGCAGGAAAAAATGGCAGTGTATGTTGCCGGGATCACGGCGATTGCCGGCGGGATCCTCGGTTTATTCAGCGCCGTTCCGGTGCTGATGAGCGGCGAAACACTGACGTTCTTCGCTCAGGGACCTTTCCCGTTCGCCCATTTTGTCGTCCGCCTCGACAGCCTCGCCGCCTTTATGGTGATGGTGATTTCGCTGCTGGTGACAGTCAGCGCTCTGTATTCCCTGAACTATGTGCAGGAATATCTGGGACGCGGCGCGTGGAGCATGGGTTTCTTCCTGAACCTGTTTATCGCCTCTATGGTTGCCCTGGTGGTGATGGACAACGCCTTCTGGTTCATCATTCTGTTTGAAATGATGTCGCTGGCCTCCTGGTTCCTGGTGATCGCGGATCAGGATGACAAATCCATCCGCGCCGGTCTGCTCTACTTCTTTATTGCCCACGCCGGTTCTGTGCTGATTATGATCGCTTTCTTCCTGATGTGGCGCGAAAGCGGCAGTCTGGATTTCGATTCCTTCCGTCAGCTCTCACTGTCTCCGGCGATGGCCTCTGTGGTCTTCCTGCTGGGTTTCTTCGGCTTCGGTGCCAAAGCGGGTATGTTACCGCTGCACAGCTGGCTGCCGCAGGCTCACCCGGCTGCACCGTCTCACGCCTCCGCACTGATGTCCGGTGTGATGGTGAAAATCGGTATCTTCGGGATCATTAAAGTCGGTATCGACCTGCTGGGTGCAACCCAGGGCTGGTGGGGTATCGTGGTACTGGGCTTCGGCGCGGTCTCTTCCGTTCTCGGCGTTATGTATGCGCTGGCGGAGCACGATATCAAACGTCTGCTGGCGTGGCACACCGTGGAAAACATCGGGATTATCCTGATGGGTGTCGGTGTGGCAATGGTCGGCATGGCGAATGATATGCCGGTGCTGGCGACGATTGGCCTGCTCGGCGCGATTTATCACCTGCTCAACCATGCGGTGTTTAAAGGTCTTCTGTTCCTCGGTGCCGGTGCGGTGATTTACCGTATCCACACCCGTGATATGGAAAAAATGGGCGGCCTCGCCAAACTGATGCCGCTGACTGCAACCGCGTTCTTAATCGGTTGTATGGCGATTTCCGCGTTACCGCCGCTCAACGGCTTTGTCAGTGAGTGGTACACCTATCAGTCACTGTTCTCAATGAGCCATGACGGCACATTCATCATGAAAATCAGTGGTCCGATTGCAATTGTGATGCTGGCGATTACCGGTGCACTGGCGGCGATGTGTTTCGTGAAAGTGTACGGTGTCAGCTTCTGCGGCGGTCCGCGCAGTGAAGCCGCCACTCATGCCCGCGAAGTGCCGTGGACAATGACTGCCGCAATGCTGATTCTGGCCGTGGTGTGTGTGCTGCTGGGTGTCGGTGCGAGTGTGATTGCACCGGTTCTGGCGAAAGTAGCGATGACCCTGACCGCAGGCACGGATGTGACAGTGGCACAGGGCGCGATGCTGGTACCGGATTCCGCTGCTCAGGCCATGATTTCACCGGCTATGACATTCCTGTTACTGCTGGCACTGCCGCTGATCCCGTTCATCATCTATCTGGTCTTCAAAGGCAAACAGATGAACTTCCGCCGCAAAGGCGACGCCTGGGCGTGTGGTTATGCCTGGGAACGCGATATGTCCGTATCTGCCGGTGGCTTTACCCAGCCGCTGCGCTCAATGTTTGCGCCGCTGTACCGCATGCGCAAACAGCTTGATCCGTCAGCCCGTCTGGCTCACGCCTTAGACGTGACCAAAGCCGGGGCCGGAAAAGTCGAGCCATTCTGGGATGAACGCATTATTTATCCGCTGGTGCGCGGGATTAACCGTTTCGCCAAACGCATTCAGTGCCTTCAGGGCGGGGATTTCAGACTTTACTGTCTGTATGTCGTGGCCGCGCTGGTCGTTCTGCTTGTTGTGATTGCGGCGTAAGGAGAGAAACCATGTCGATTCAGGATACACCTACATTGATGACGGGGCTCTTCGCAGTGGTTCAGGCGATTTTCCTGCTGCTGCTGACGCCGCTGTTTACCGGCATCTCCCGTCAGATCCGCGCAAAAATGCACTCCCGTCAGGGGCCGGGCATTATGCAGGATTACCGTGACATTACCAAACTGCTGAAACGCCAGTCCGTGGCACCGCGTGATTCCGGGTTTATTTTCCGGGTGATGCCGTATGTGCTGCTCAGCAGCATGCTGCTGCTGGCGATGGCGCTGCCGGTTGTTACCACAACGTCACTGTTCAGCGGGGCAGGCGACCTCATCATCATTTTATATATTTTCGCGCTGTTCCGCTTTTTCTTCTCCCTGTCCGGTCTGGATACCGGCAGCCCGTTCGCCGGTATCGGTGCCAGCCGTGAGCTGACCCTCGGCGTGCTGGTGGAGCCGATTCTGTTCCTCGGACTGCTGGTGGTTGCGCTGATCGCCGGTTCGACCAATATCGGCAGCATCAGTGCCGTAATGAGTCAGGGCTGGGTATCACCGACCGCCACTTTCCTGGCCATGCTGGCCTGCGGTTTCGCGACCTTTATCGAAATGGGCAAAATCCCGTTCGACGTCGCGGAAGCCGAGCAGGAACTGCAGGAAGGGCCGCTGACCGAGTACTCCGGTTCCGGTCTGGCGCTGGTGAAATGGGGGATCGGTCTGAAACAGGTGGTTGTGGCAGTCCTGTTTCTCTCGATTTTCTTCCCGTTCGGCAGTGCATCCGTTCTGACCGCAGGCAGTCTGCTGCTGGCGCTGGGACTGATGCTGGTAAAACTGCTGGTGATTTTCGTTCTGGCATCGCTGGTCGAAAACAGTCTGGCCCGTGGTCGTTTTCTGCTGACGCATCATGTGACCTGGTTAGGATTCGGCGTGGCTGCGCTCGGATTCGTGTTCTATCTCACCGGTCTGTAAGGAGCGATAAAGCATGTTAGAAAATATTGCACTGGCGACCCTGCTGATTCCGTTTGCCGGGGCGTTGCTGGTCAGTGTCCTGCCGACGCGCATGGCCCCGTGGCTGAGTACCTTAGTCGCGCTGCTGGCCTCTCTCGGTACGGCGGCACTGGGCTGGCTGTATCTCGACGGCGGTAAGACCGCCACCACACTGGAACTGGTTCAGGCCGGTAATATCGCGCTGTTCGGCTTTACCGTTGACGGCGTGAGCACTCTGATTGCGTTTGCGGTGGTGTTCCTCGGCTTCCTGATTTGTCTGTACTCCACCGGCTACCTGACTGAAGGTAACCGCGAGCACGCTCACGGGCCGACCCGCCGCTATTATGCCTTCCTGCTGATTTTTATCGGCGCGATGGCGGGCGTGGTGCTGTCATCCACGATTCTGGGGCAGTTACTGTTCTTTGAAATCACCGGTGGCTGTTCATGGGCGCTGATTGGTTACTACCAGACAGAAAAAGCCCAGCGTTCCGCAATGAAAGCGCTGCTGATCACACACGTGGGTTCCCTCGGCCTGTTTATGGCGGCGGCAACCCTGTTTATCAGCACCGGTACGTTTGCCCTGAGCGCGATTAACCAGCTGAATGAGGCACAAAGCCTGATCGTCTTCGGCGGGATCCTGTTTGCGGCATGGGGTAAATCAGCCCAGCTGCCGTTACAGGCCTGGCTGCCGGATGCGATGGAAGCGCCGACACCGGTGAGTGCGTATCTGCACGCCGCGTCTATGGTGAAAGTGGGCGTTTACATCTTTGCCCGCAGCATCATGTCTTCTGACCATGTGCCGGAAATCATCGGCTGGGTCGGCGTGGTGATGGCCGTTATCACGCTGGTGTATGGTTTTATGATGTATCTGCCGCAGAAAGATATGAAACGACTGCTGGCCTGGTCAACCATTACCCAGCTGGCGTATATCTTCCTTGCGCTGTCTCTGTCCATTTTCGGATCCAAAGAAGCCTTTGACGGCGGTATCGCGTACATCTTTAACCACGCGTTTGCCAAGAGTCTGTTCTTCCTGGTGGCCGGTGCGCTCAGCTACAGTTGCGGGACCCGTATGCTGCCGCGTCTGCGTGGTCTGTCAAAACGCTATCCGCTGCTGGGTGTCGGTTTCTGTGTGGCTGCGCTGGCGATTGCCGGGGTGCCGCCGCTTAACGGCTTCTTCAGTAAATTCCCGATTTTCGCGGCCGGTTTCGCGTTATCTGAACAGTTCTGGATCTTCGCGCCAATCATGGTGCTGGTGCTGATTGAATCTGTTGCCAGCTTTGCCTGGCTGCTCTACTGGTTCGGCAAAGTTGTGCCGGGCGAGCCGAGCGAAGACGTGGCAAACGGAACTCCGGTTCCGGCAGCAATGCAGTGGGTTATCGGCCTGCTGATTGTGATGTCGTTCTGTTCAAGTGTTATCGCCGTCATCTGGCTCGGTTAAGGGAGAGAAAGTATGACTGGTTCCATTATTGTGAACAATCTGGCGGGGCTGATGATGATCACCTCGCTGCTGGTCATCGGGGCGAAGCGCCCGGTGGCTTCCTGCTGGTTCTATGCACTTCAGTCTCTGGTGCTGGTGGCGATTTTCGCCACGTTGTCACAGACACTGGATGCACCGCAGCTGGGCATGTGGGCGATCACCGCCTTCGCGACCAAAGTGGTGCTGGTGCCGCTGATTATGGGCTATGCCTTCCGCAAACTGTCTGATCCGACCGCCAACGGCGGCGTGATAAGCCCGGCCTGGCTGATGCTGGCTGCGGCGGTGATTGTGGTGCTGTGCTGGTTTGTGGTCGAACCGGTGAAACTGCCGATGGTGGCGGATCTGAAACCGGCACTGGCGGTTTCCCTGGGTCACTTTATGCTGGGCTTACTCTGCATCGTGACACAGCGCAACATCCTGAAACAGGCATTCGGTTATTGCCTGATGGAAAACGGATCGCACCTGACACTGGCTCTGCTGGCGTATAAAGCGCCGGAGCTGGTGGAAATCGGTATCGCGACGGACGCCATTTTCGCTGTGATTATCATGGCGGTGCTGGCACGTAAAATCTATCGCACGCTCAACACACTGAACGTGGATCAACTGACCGCGCTGAAGGGGTGATGAGATGAGTCAAATCATGTTGTTAACGTTATTAATGGCAACGCCGCTGGTGATTTCACTGCTGGCATTTGCCTGCCGCCTGGCAGGCGGCGGGGCGAAAGGTGTGGTCACCCTGGTGCATACCACCGGTATCTCCCTGATGCTCGTCTTCTCGCTGTGGATGGTGTACACCATCAGTGCGGAAGGTGATCTGCTGATGGCGAACCGCTGGATCCACCTGGACAGCCTGGCCGGGTTATTCCTGGCGATCCTCGGGATTGTCGGTTTCCTGACCGGTCTGTACTCCATCGGTTACATGAACCACGAAGTGAATGATGGTGAAGTGAGTGTGGCAACACTCTGTAACTATTACGGTTTCTTCCATCTGTTCCTGTTCACCATGCTGCTGGTGATCACCAGTAACAACCTGATCCTGATGTGGGCGGCAGTAGAAGCCACCACACTCAGTTCTGCGTTCCTGGTGGGTATCTACGGACAGCGCTCTTCCCTGGAAGCGGCGTGGAAATACATCATCATCTGTAGTGTGGGTGTGGCGTTCGGTCTGTTCGGCACCATCCTCGTGTATGCGAATGCGGCGAGTGTGATGCCGGATCCGGAACTGGCTATCTTCTGGACCGAAGTGCTGAAACATACCGCGCTGCTGGATCCGACCCTGATGCACCTGGCCTTTGTGTTTGTGCTGATTGGTTTCGGTACCAAAACGGGTCTGTTCCCGATGCACGCCTGGCTGCCGGATGCACACAGTGAGGCGCCGAGCCCGGTCTCCGCGCTGCTGTCCGCGGTTCTGCTGAACTGCGCACTGCTGATTATCATCCGTTACTACATCATTATCACCTCGGCTATCGGCGGGGAATTCACACAAACACTGCTGCTGGTCTTCGGCCTGCTCTCTGTGGCTGTGGCGGCATTCTTTATCCTGATCCAGCGTGATATGAAACGCCTGCTGGCGTACTCCAGTGTGGAAAACATGGGGCTGATCGCGGTGGCGCTGGGTATCGGCGGCCCGCTGGGTGTGCTGGCCGCACTGCTGCACACACTGAACCACAGCCTGGGTAAAACCCTGTTGTTCTGCGGTTCCGGTAACGTGTTACTGAAGTACGGCACCCGTGATATCACGGTGGTCAAAGGGATGCTGCGCACCATGCCGTTTACGGCAGTTGTCTTTGCGGGCGGCGCGCTGGCACTCGGTGGTATGCCGCCGTTTAACGTGTTCCTGAGTGAGTTTATGACGGTGGTTGCGGGTCTGGCGGCTGATCATTTCTGGCTGACGCTGCTGCTTTTGATCCTGCTCACTATCGTCCTCGGCGGGTTGGTTAGAATGGTATCGAAAACCCTGTTCGGCGCACAGCCTGACTGCGTGTCACGCGGCGAGGCAGGGATCCTGACGACATTGCCGATGGCCATCCTCATTGTACTGATGCTGGTGATGGGCACCCACATTCCGCAGCCGGTCAGCCGTCTGCTCGAAAATGCCGCCACTATTGTCCTGACGGACAGTGCATTACCAGGTACAGAATTAACCACCCCGGACTACCGCTGGCCGTGGGGTGTTGATACAACATCCACATCATCGCAGGAGAAATAAACGTGAGCTATCAGAATTACACAGATACCCTTCAGGGCGTTCGTAAAGGCGCGGGCTATCTGGCACAGGTCCGCGAGAAATTTCCCCATGCGGTGCTGGAAGAAGAGTGGCAGACTGCCAACCAGCTGACCATCACCATCAAAACAGAAATGCTGCCGGAAGTGGTGGAGTTTCTGTACTACGGCTGTGGCGGCTGGCTGCCGGTGCTGTGGGGTAACGATGAGCGTCCGCTTAACGGGCAGTTCGCGGTTTACTATGCACTCTCTATGGAAGAGGGTGAAAAATGCTGGGTGACCGTGAAGGCGTATGTCAGCCCGATCACCCAGGAATTCCCGTCTGTCACACCGCGCGTGCCTGCTGCGGTGTGGGGCGAGCGTGAAATCCGCGATATGTACGGGCTGCGTCCGGTGGGTCTGCCGGATGAGCGCCGTCTGGTGCTGCCGGATGACTGGCCGGATGATCTCTATCCGCTGCGCAAAGACACCATGGATTACCGTCAGCGCCCGGCACCGACCACCGATACCGAAACTTACGAGTTTATCAACGACAGCAAAAAAGATGCGCGCGTTGTGCCAATCGGCCCGCTGCACATCACGTCTGATGAACCGGGTCACTTCCGTCTGTTTGTTGACGGGGAGCGGATTGTCGATGCGGACTACCGTATGTTCTACGTCCACCGCGGTATGGAAAAACTGGCGGAAACCCGTATGGGGTATAACGAAGTCACTTTCCTGTCTGACCGTGTGTGCGGCATCTGCGGCTTTACCCACAGCGTGGCGTACACCACATCCGTGGAAAACGCGCTGGGGATTTATGTGCCGCAGCGTGCGCACACTATCCGCAGCGTGCTGCTGGAAGTGGAGCGTCTGCACAGTCACCTGCTGAACATCGGTCTTGCCAGCCACTTCACCGGCTTTGATACCGGCTTTATGCAATTCTTCCGTGTGCGTGAAAAATCCATGACCATGGCTGAGCTGCTGACCGGTGCCCGTAAAACTTACGGTACCAACCTGATCGGCGGTGTGCGCCGTGACTTCCTCAAAGAGCAGCGGGTGAAAACCATTCAGCTGGTCCGCGAGATGCGTGCGGATGTCACTCAGCTGGTGGATATGCTGCTGAGCACGCCGAACATGGAACAGCGTACCGTCGGTGTCGGCCGTCTGGATCCGCAGGTTGCCCGTGATTACAGCCCGGTCGGGCCGATGATCCGCGCCAGCGGCTTCGCCCGTGACGTGCGTTTCGACCACCCGTTTGCCGATTACGGTAACCTGCCGAAAACCCTGTTTACCATGGACGGCTGTGATGTTTACTCCCGTGTGATGGTGCGTGTCAAAGAAGTGCTGGATTCACTGTCCATGATCGAATACGCGCTGGATAACATGCCGGAAGGGCCGATTCTGACCGAAGGCTTTACCTATCAGCCGCACAAATTTGCGCTGGGTTACACCGAAGCACCGCGCGGGGAAGATATCCACTGGAGCATGCTGGGTGATAACCAGAAACTGTTCCGCTGGCGCTGCCGCGCGGCCACTTACGCTAACTGGCCGGTGCTGCGCTACATGCTGCAGGGCAATACCGTTTCCGATGCGCCGCTGATTATCGGCAGCCTTGACCCTTGCTACTCCTGTACTGACCGTGTGACGCTGGTGGATGTGAAAAAACGCAAAGCGAAAACTGTGGCGTACAAAGAGATCGAGCAGTACAGCATCGATCGCAAACATTCACCGCTGAAATAAGCCGGAGGGAATACCATGTTCAAACTGTTTAAAACCCTCCGCAATGCGGGGACAGCAACAATCAAATACCCGTTCAAACCACTGGAAGTGGCGCACGGGTTCCGTGGTAAGCCGGAATAT
Source organism: Morganella sp. HSTU-ASny43 (assembly GCF_022819185.1). Taxonomy (NCBI): domain Bacteria; kingdom Pseudomonadati; phylum Pseudomonadota; class Gammaproteobacteria; order Enterobacterales; family Morganellaceae; genus Morganella; species Morganella sp. HSTU-ASny43. The sequence goes on along the minus strand of NZ_WSPG01000004.1, from coordinate 140,587 downwards.
GTGCCGGAACAGTGCATCGCCTGCGGTGCCTGTATTTCTGCCTGTCCGGCAAACGCCCTGACGATGGAAACTGACCTGGAAAGCGGTGAGCGCCGCTGGCAGTTATTCCTCGGCCGCTGCATTTATTGTGCACGCTGCGAGGAAGTCTGCCCGACCAGAGCTATCCATCTGACCGAGGAGTTTGAAACGGCGGTGATGAACAAGGCGGATCTCTATATGAAAGGGACATTCCGCTTACAGCACTGCCGCCAGTGCGGGGAAGCCTTCGCACCGAAAAAATCCGTGGAATATGCTATGGCGCTGATGGTGGCGTCAGGTGTTGAAGAGAGCGGAATTGAAGCATTGCGGCCGATGTATGAAACCTGTCCGTCCTGTAAGCAGAAAAATAACCTGCTGAACAATGACCGTCAGAACTTCCGTCTGCATATTGAGGGAGAAAAATCATGAGTTTGCCTGAAATCCCGGTGAACCATCATGTCAGCGAACCGCTGAAGATGGATGAGCAGGTGGCGAAACTGAAAAGCACGCTGCTGAAAGATATCAAACGTTCAGCGTATGTTTACCGTGTGGACTGCGGTGGTTGTAACGGCTGTGAGATTGAGATTTTCTCCGCGATTACCCCGGTCTTTGATGCCGAACGTTTCGGGATCAAAGTGGTGGCCTCGCCGCGTCATGCGGATATTCTGCTGTTTACCGGCGCGGTGACCCGCGCTATGCGGATGCCGGCACTGCGGGCGTATGAATCCGCACCGGATCCGAAAATCTGTATCTCTTACGGTGCCTGCGGCTGCGGCGGCGGTATCTTCCATGACCTGTACTGTGTCTGGGGCGGCAGCGAGCACATCGTGCCGATTGATGTCTGGATCCCGGGCTGCCCGCCGACACCGGCTGCAACCATCTACGGTTTTGCGGTGGCTCTGGGTCTGCTGAACCAGAAACTGAAAGGTCAGGATCATGTCGAGGAAGACAATGAGCGCGTTCAGCTGCTGCTGCCTTCCATTCCGCTGGCAACCCGCGTGATGATTGAGCGTGAGGCACGCCGCCAGGCCGGGTATTATCAGGGGCGCGAAATCAGCGACCGCTTCCTGACACTGCTGGAAAATGCCACACCGGAGCAGGTGAAAGGCACAATGCAGACCTGGATGGATGAAGAGCAGGATCCGCGTCTGCGCGAAATTGTGAACCGTCTGGTGACCGTATTACAACAAGGAGGCATTCATGCCTGAACAGACACCCGATCATGCAGGTACTGACGGAAAAGTGATCTTCTGGTCGCTGAGACAGAAATTTGTCGACAGTGATACTGATGTTCCGGAAGAAGCTCAGCAGGTGATGTACTACTCGCTGGCAATCGGCCACCACGTTGGCATGATCGATTGTCTGAATACGGAGCTCATCTGCCCGCTCAGCGGTTATCAGTCCTGGGTGAATGCGCTTCCCGAAGGGGAGGCGCGCCGCAAATTGCAGGGGCTTATCACCTTCGGTGAAATCAATATCGACTCCACGCATACCAACATGCTGGCACTGGCACTGGATCCGCTGACGAAGGATAAAAATCCGGACTTCCGCGAATGGAGTGCCACGCTTATCCGCCTGCTGGGGGAAATTGAGCGTGAACCGGCAATTTACCTGATAGTGAAGCGCCGCCCATGAGTGAAACCACTGCAAAAAATGTGATGCTGGCGGTCGGTAACAGCATGATGGGGGATGATGCGGCGGGACCGATGCTGTCTGATCTGATGGAAGCGAACCCGGTTGACGGCTGGATTGCCGTTAACGGCGGCAGTGCACCGGAGAATGTGGCGCACCAGGTGCGGGCACTGAAACCGGAACGTCTGCTGATTGTGGATGCGGCGGATATCGGCCTGAATCCCGGAGAGATCCGCATTATTGACCCGGATGATATCGCTGACATGTTTATCATGAGCACGCATAATCTGCCGCTCAACTTTCTTATCGATCAGCTGAAAGAAGATATCCCGGAGGTGATTTTCCTGGGTATTCAGCCGGATCTGGTCGGGTTTTATATGCCGGTCAATGAGAAAGTCACCCGTGCTGTACAGCAGGTTTATGACGCGCTGCCGGGTTGGGAAGGGCTGGGCGGATTTACGTTATTTGAAGGTGAGGAAGAGGACGAGTGAGTCAGTTTCTCTGATTATCACAGGAACCGCCGCAGAAATCCGGCGGTTTTTTTATGGATATGCGGATTTAAGGCCGGTATTTGATATCCGGCCGGTGCATTTTTTCTTATGGTCTGAGTTTTCTTTCTGAGAGTAAAAATACCATGAAAAAAATCGCTGTTATTATCCCGTTTGTCTTACTGCTGTCTGCCTGTGCCACCAAACAATACCCGCAGGCCGCAGCGGTATCCGGTGAGGAATCTGCCTTAATGAACTGTCATGATATTAAAACGGAAATTGCCAAAACCCGCAGCATTCAGCAGGAAATTGAAAAAACCGGGCAGTTTGACGGCAAAACGGTGCTGGGATTTCTGGGAGATTTCGGTATCGGTAACGGGATTGCCAAAGATGATGCCAGGGCAAAAGCCACTGTCCGCCTGAGTCAGCTGACGGCGTTACAGGAAAAAAACTGCCGCTGAAATAAAAAAATACCGCAATCAGTGCGGTATTTTTACATGATTGCCGTTGTGCGGCTCAGCAGCATTTCGGGCCGCCTTTGCTGCCGTAACGGGCATCCTGACGATCGCGGAAAAACTCTTCATAGGTCATCGGTGTCTGATCAGGATGGGTGTTTTTCATGTGTTGTACATAGTTATCGTAATCCGGCACACCAATCATCATTTTGGCGGTCTGACCGAGATAACGTCCTGCTTTTGCGAGAGTATCAAACATAATTATGACCCTGAACCTGTTGCGTACGGAGGAGCGGCAGTTGCCTGCCGCTCCTTATTTCACCAGTATATCAGATTTTAGTGAGCGGATTTGCTGTTTGCCACTAAATCAAGATAATTTTCCGGCATTGGCTCGTACGGTGTTTCGTTGTCCGTCGGTTTGTCGGATTTCAGAGCTTTCAGCGCGGTCTTCAGTGAGAAGACAGCCAGCACCACCACAACAACCATAAAGAACAGTGTCAGACCGGCATCGAGACGGTTGTTAAACACCAGCTGTGACAGCTGCGACGCGCTGTACTGCGACGGGATGTTACCGCTGTCAATCATTGCCTGGAATTTATTCGCTACCGCCAGGAAACCGACACGGGCATCTTCGCTGAACACTTTTTCCCAGCCTGCGGTCATGGTACAGATTAACAGCCATGCCATCGGCACCAGGGCCACCCAGGCGTAAGCCTGGCGTTTCATCTTGAACAGCACCACTGCGCACAGCATCAGTGCCATACCGGCCAGCATCTGGTTGGCGATACCGAACAGCGGCCACAGGGTGTTAATACCACCGAGCGGATCCACCACGCCCTGATGCAGGAAGTAACCCCACGCCAGCACACACAGCGCGGTGGCGATCAGGTTGGCAGGCAGGGAATCGGTCCGTTTCAATGCCGGGGAAATCACACCCAGTAAATCCTGTAACATAAAGCGGGCGGAGCGCGTACCGGCATCCACGGCCGTCAGGATAAACAGGGCTTCAAACAGGATGGCGAAGTGATACCAGAAGGAGACATCCATCAGGCCGCCGAGCGCCCCGTGCAGAATATAGGCCATACCGACGGCGAGTGTCGGCGCGCCCCCCGCGCGGGAGATAATGCTCTGTTCGCCCACTTCATTGGCGATATTGGTTAAGGTTTCCGGGGTTATCTGGAAGCCCCAGCTGCTGACCACACTGGCGGCAGACGCGACCACATCAGTGGTACCGGCCGGTGCCAGCATTGCCATCGGGCTGTTCATGGCGAAGTACACACCCGGGTCGATCACACAGGCGGCAACCAGTGCCATAATCGCCACGAAGGATTCCATCAGCATGCCGCCGTAACCGATAAAGCAGGCCTGGTTTTCGTTAGCCAGCATTTTCGGCGTGGTGCCGGAAGCAATCAGGGCGTGGAAGCCGGAGACCGCACCACAGGCAATAGTAATAAACAGGAACGGGAACAGATCCCCCGCCCAGACCGGGCCGGTGCCGTCGACAAATTTAGTCAGTGCCGGCATTTCCAGCATCGGGCGCATAATCAGGATACCGATCGCCAGACCGACGATTGTCCCGATTTTCAGGAACGTAGACAGATAATCACGCGGTGCCAGCAGTAACCAGACCGGCAGAACCGCCGCGACAAAGCCGTAACCGACCAGCATCCAGGTCAGCTGCACGCCGTCATAATCAAAATACGGTGCCCAGGTCGGGCTTTCGGCTACCCAGCCGCCGGAGATAATGGCGAACACCAGGAAAATCAGACCGATAACAGAGACCTCCCCGACACGTCCCGGGCGGATGTAGCGTGTGTAAATCCCCATAAAGAAGGCGAGCGGGATGGTAAAGGCAACGGTGTAGGTTCCCCACGGGCTGTGGGTCAGGGCTTTCACCACGATCATGGCGAGAACGGCGAGGATAATCACCATAATCATAAAACAGGCGATCAGCGCGATAACACCGGCGACATTCCCCATCTCCTCTTTGACCAGTTCCCCGAGGGAGCGGCCGTTGCGGCGGGTGGAAACAAACAGCACCATAAAGTCCTGTACTGCCCCGGCTAACACCACACCGGCGAGCAGCCAGAGCATGCCCGGCAGATAACCCATCTGTGCCGCAAGTACCGGGCCGACCAGCGGGCCTGCACCGGCGATAGCGGCAAAGTGGTGGCCGAACAGCACTTTTTTGTCTGTCGGTACATAATCAAGCCCGTCATTATTTTTAAAGGCGGGGGTCATGCGGGTTGCATCGACTTTCAGCACTTTTTCAGCGATATACAGTCCGTAATAGCGGTATGCCACCAGATAAATACAGACGGCGGCAACGACTATCCAGAGCGCGTTGATCTGTTCGCCTCTGTTCAGTGCGATATACCCGAGGGCAAAGGCACCGACAATTGCGAGCAGCACGCCGGCAAGTTGTTTGAACGCTTTCATAGATTTCACCTGTCCGAATGAGTAAAGAGGAGTAGTTTCAGTTTGTTATTATCCAATTGTACGGGAGAGGAATAACACTTATTTGACTTAGTTCCCAGCAGTAACCTGCGGATAAGATGGATTTATTTCATTATTGTTAGGTTAATCACTGTTAGCGGAATGTAGCGTGATTGTGGTTTCAGGGAGATGATAAGTGTGCGGAGTAAACCCTGATATTCAGAGGGGATATTGGCTGAATAGCCCCTCTGAACCGGGCCGGTATTAAACGTGTTTTACTGCGTTGATCATGACATTCGCTTCAGGATGTCCATGACATGGGTAATATCCTGTTCCGGATAGGATGTTGTCACCCTCGTGCTGAAATCAAATGAACGGTGAACGATATCGTCGATATCTACTGAGCCGGAAGATTTTGCAGGAGATGTGTGTTTTTTCTCTTCAGCGATACGGAGTACCTGTGCTCTTGTCTCTTCTCTGATGGCACTGAAATCCAGAGGCATTTCGGTGTATTTATCACATAACAGTGTATTATAAATATTCTCAGTCAGTGCGTAGTATATATCTGACCGGATTTTCCCCGTCATCATTGTTGTGAGTTTATCATGACTGTTAAGTATGTCAGTTTTATATGCGGAGTATTGTTCAATTAATTTTTTTGTTTCATCATTACTTAACGTTTTTTTTATATGGTTGGCCAGTTCTTTTTTTTAATTATCTGACATTTCAGGCATTTTTTTAGTAAAGTCGTGACTTAACTGTTTTTTTATCCCCGGCTCATTAATTTCGTTAGTCAGGATATTATTAAGCTTAAGAACGGACGGAGTGGAGCAGTTAATCCCGGGTTTTTCCAGCTCTTTGTTTCCGAGATGTTTTTCTTTAACAATATCAATTATTTTGTCCAGTTCTTCTGGTGTTGTCACAAGCTTTTTCTCTGCATACATCAGGTCAACTTCCCGTTTGATAATATTTACCGGTATGATACTTTTTTCCTGGGTAAGCCATTTTTTCACACCATCATTAATTTCTTTTTGTCTGTTTTCTGATTTTTCGTGGTTATTTCCGGCGCCGGGAATTGAGAGTTCTGATTTATAAACAAAGGATAATATCTGCCTGCTCAGAGTTGTGGTGTCGACATCAATATTGACGTAGTTTCCTGTAAGTTTGACATTCGTATTTTGCGGTGCGCTTAACCGATCCAGTAGTTTTTTCAGAAAAGGTATTTTTGACATGTCCTTCAGGTTGCTTTCTTCCGGGATTATTCTTTGAGTGCCGGATAGTTTGTTAACTAAATTCATTTTTATGATTTCCTTCCATATGTAAAACCAATGATTTTATTTTTAATTAAAATAATTTCTTTAATAAAAGAAAGATCATGGATTTTTTATAACTCCTGATTATATTCCAATTATGAAATAAATTTTTAATATTAATAATATATGAAAGTAATAGTAATGACGGTTTGTCATGATGAGATCATCATTTCATTAATCAGGAAACAGAGATGCAGGATTTATCCCCGTTTCACCGCACAGCCATGATGCTGCTGCGCCATATCAGGCTTGACGCCCCTCAGCCCGCTGCTGATCAGCATACATTTATGTTAACAATTGACAGCCGGTATTCATTATCGCTGGCCGTCATTGATGAGACTGACTGGTATCTGTCAGCAAATGCCGGGGAATTACCACACATTAACCAAAATAATGAATTACTGCAGAAAGTCCTGAAGCTGAATACGTTAACACAGCTTTCCGGGCAACCGGTGATTTCCCTGAATGAGAAAAATGAGTGGGTGATCTGGAGTCGTCTGTCACTGAATGGTACAGAAGATAGCCATATTATTGAATTATTTGAATATATTTTAAAGTCAGCGGATTACCTGCTGGATCTTCACTAATCACAGAGGGAGTTACTATGGGACCAATACAGGGACATCAGGCGATTCAGACCCTGAACAATGATATTTACGGTTCAGCGGGCAGTAACAGCTCATCATCGTATGTCAGTTCATCCGGGATTAAATCCGTTTTATTAAATGCATGGAATGCCGTTAAATCCGCTGTTTCTGGTATGTTGTCATCATTTGGTCTGCATCTCAGCGGACAGCAGGGCAGTGATAAACCGGACAGAGAAATTGTGATGGATATGTCTTCACGGCCGGCGCAGCCGTTACCGGTTGATATTCAGTTTGATAATGATATTTATGAGAGCAGTGGCGGGAATGTTTATGATTCGGTTTCATCACCGGGACAGGGTTCACTGAGTTCGTCATTATCGGCATTTGAATCAGAGAATCTGTATGAGGAAATCGGTACCGGTCAGATACACACTCTGCCTGAGATTCCGCCGCCGGTAAATCTTTCGACCCATCCGTCATTATCTGCATCGGAGTCAGAGCATCTGTATGAGGAAATCGGTGCTGGTCAGATACACACTCTGCCTGAGACTCCGCCGCCGGTGAATCTTTCAACCCATCCGTCATTATCGCGGTTACCCGGCCCTGATGACGATATTTAGGCAGAGCCGCGTGACAGTCTGAAAACAGTCAATGAGGCGCAATCAGAGGCAATATAGCTGATAAGTACATCGATGGATGATAATTATGCTGTTCCGTAGGATGTTATGAGTGCGGGCAGTACACCGGAGAATGATCCGCGGGGAGACAGTGACTATGATACTCCGTGGAAATTGCAGCCGGATCAGCAATTACAGCCAGGATTCGTGAAAGACTGAACACACTGTAACGTCACAGGTCAGTCTGCCCGTAAAACCCGGGCGGACTGACTGTTTATTCTCTTCAGACCGCTTTTCTGCGGGTCAGCAGTGTCACCAGACGTTTGCCGAATACCGTCAGAATCAGGCCCGCCATAATAAAGCCGAGACCGGCGAACTGCATCATGGTGATGGTTTCCCCCAGCAGCAGCGCACTGCTGGCAATCCCGGCAAACGGCACCAGCAAAGCAAACGGCGTGACACGCCAGGTTTCGTAGCGGCCCAGCAGACGGCTCCATAAGGTATATCCCACAAAGGTGGAGAGATAAGCGAGATACATAATCGCACCCACGGTCAGCAGGCTGATATGGGAAATACTGCTGACAATCGCGTCCGCACCTTCCATCCACAGCGACATCAGGATAAACGGAATAATCGGTACCAGCGCACTCCAGGCCACCAGTGACATCCCGTTACAGTCCGGTGTCTCTTTCATAATGATACGGTTGCAGATATTACCGCAGGCCCAGGAGAAGCCCCCGGCCAGGGTCATCATCAGTGCCATCAGCGGAATGTCGGTCAGACTGCCGCTGTCCCCGCCTTTCGCCAGCACGGTTAAACCGGCCACAGCGACAATAATGCCGATTACCTGGCTGATTTTCAGCGACTCTTTCAGAATCAGGCCACCCAGAACAATGGTGAAAAAGACCTGGGACTGCAATACCACAGAGGCGATCCCGGCCGGCATCCCGGCTTTGACCGCACTGAACAGAAAGGCAAACTGGCCGAAGCAGATGGTCAGGCCGTAAATAACCAGGCGGCTCAGGGCGATTTTCGGGCGCGGAATAAAGAAGACGGCAGGCAGGGCCACAAACAGAAAACGCAGTGCCCCGAGAAACAGCGGCGGAATGCCGGTGACCCCCACTTTGATCACCACGAAGTTCACCCCCCAGATCACGGCGACCAGCAGGGCGATTAAAATATCATTAATTTTCATATCAGGTTTTTATCTCTCTTTTATTATTTTGATAATACGCGGAGCCACGCGCAGTATCAGACAGGAAGCGCCGTGAAAAATTAAGTCATTGTTAGTGTCATTGTAAAACAGCACCGGGGAACCGATATCAACAGTCAGCGGGAAATTATTCGTAAACTGTTATGAAATACGGGAAAAACCGGCGGTGCGGATGATTGATCACCATCATATTGTACTTCTTTAACACAGTTATAATTCATCATGCAATTGTAAAATTGTTCTGAAGGGACGCGCCTGCGTCAGTGTCGTTGTCTGACACCGGGCAGAACCGTTCGACATTTTTGACGATCCCGTCGGTGCCATCGCCTGTCATGGTCATAACAAAAAAATTAAAACAAAATATATTCAGTAAGTTAAAGGGATTTTATTTCAGCTTTAAAATTGGCATAAACCCTGCATGACTGGTGGTGATAAGGCGGTATTTATCCGCTAAGAGAAGATATAGGAGCAATGTTGATGGAAAAAGTCATCACCGTCTGCCCGTATTGCGCCTCAGGCTGTAAAATTAACCTGAAGGTGGAGAACGGGAAGATCATTGGCGCGGAGGGCGCGAATGGTCACACCAATGAAGGAGAGCTCTGCCTGAAAGGGTATTATGGCTGGGACTTCATTCATGACACCAAGATTTTAACCCCCCGCTTAAAGACCCCCATGATCCGCCGTCAGCGTGGTGGCAAACTGGAACCGGTCTCCTGGGAAGAGGCGATTGAGTTTGCCAGTTCCCGCCTGTTGGCTATCAAAGAGAAGTACGGCCCGAAAGCGATTATGACTACCGGTTCATCCCGTGGTCCGGGTAACGAAGCCAACTTCGTGATGCAAAAATTTGTTCGTGCAGCAGTCGGCAGTAACAATATTGACTGCTGCGCACGTGTCTGACACGGCCCTTCGGTTGCAGGTCTGCAGCGTTCGGTCGGTAACGGCGCAATGAGTAACTCAATCGTCGAGATTGAGGATACCAAATGTATTTTTATCTTCGGTTACAATGCCGCAGATTCACATCCTATCGTCGCCCGTCGTATTGTTAAGGCGAAAGAGAAGGGTGCACAAATTATTGTCTGTGACCCGCGCTATATTGAATCAGCGCGTCTTGCTGACATTCATTTGGCACTGAAAAACGGTTCAAACATTGCGCTTATCAATGCGTTAGCGCATGTGATTATTGCGGAAAACCTGCACGATAAAGCCTTCATTGACGGCCATACCGAGCAGTTTGAGGAATACCGCAAGCTGGTTGAGCCGTACACACCGGAGTCCGTGGAAGCGATCACCGGTCTGAAAGCTGAGGATATCCGCAAAACGGCCCGTATGTATGCGAAAGCTGAAAATGCGGTCATTCTGTGGGGTATGGGTGTGACGCAGTTCTATCAGGGTGTGGAAACTGTCCGCGCACTGACCAGTCTGGCGTTACTGACCGGCAACCTGGGTAAACCGCATGTCGGTGTCGGCCCGGTCCGTGGTCAGAACAACGTTCAGGGTGCCTGTGATATGGGCGCACTGCCGAACACACTGCCGGGCTATCAGTATGTGGAAGACAAAGCCGCACTGGAGAAATTTGCCAAATTCTGGGGCATCGAAAAAATGCCTGCCGAAAACGGTATTCCGCTGAGTGAGGTTCCGCACTTTATCGACGAAGGCGTACTGAAGGCGCACTACGTGATGGGTGAGGATCCGCTTCAGACTGAACCGGATCTGGCCACTATCCGCCGCACCTTCGATAAACTGGAGCTGCTGATTGTCCAGGATATCTTTATGACCAAAACCGCGTCGATTGCTGACGTGATTTTCCCTGCCACCTCCTGGGGGGAACATGAAGGTGTGTATACCGCAGCGGATCGCGGGTTCCAGCGCTTCTATAAAGCGGTTGAGCCGGTCGGCGATGTGAAACCGGACTGGGAAATTATCAGTCTGATGTCCACTGCCATGGGTTATCCGATGCATTACAACAACACCAAAGAGATCTGGGATGAGTTACGTGAACTCTGCCCTATCTACTATGGTGCGACCTACGAAAAAATGGCGGACCTGGCTTATATCCAGTGGCCGTGCCGCGATGTGGCGGACAGCGATCAGGGTACAGAATACCTGTACGACGGCGGTATCTTTGATACTCCGAACGGCAAAGGTCAGTTCTATACCTGTGAATGGCGTGCGCCGATCGACCAGGTCAGTGATGACTACCCGATGGTGCTGGCCACCGTCCGTGAAGTGGGGCACTACTCCTGCCGCTCCATGACCGGTAACTGTAAAGCACTGGCGGCACTGGCGGATGAGCCGGGCTATATCCAGATCAATACCGCAGATGCTGCTGCACTGGGGATTAAAGATCAGGAACTGGTCTGGGTGGCATCCCGTCAGGGTAAAGTTATCACCCGCGCGAATGTCAGTGAGCGTCCTAACAAAGGGGCGGTTTACATGACCTATCAGTGGTGGATTGGTGCGTGTAACGAGCTGGTGGCGGAAAACCTCAGCCCGATTACAAAAACACCGGAGTATAAATACTGTGCTGTCCGCGTCGAACCGATTGCGGATCAGAAACAGGCTGAGCATTATGTTGTTCAGGAATATACCGGTATTAAGCGCCGTCTGCGTGAAGCAGCGGAAGGGTGTTAATCAGTTCGTCTTAATATGATAAAAAACCGGCGCTCAGAAATGACCGCCGGTTTTTTTATATTTTCATTTTTTGTTTAATTATGATCTCAGTCGTATTCAGTTTCTGAATTTTGATCACATATTATTGCCTGAGAAATAAATGAACATATTACGACAGATATTCTGTTTCTTTTGCGATATGTTTTTATTTGCGAGATATTCTTATTTCAGTGGCTGCAGTTTAAATATCAGCTTAGTGATTATCTTCTTCGAATATATCCTGTACAGAAATACCTAACCGCTGCATACGGGATAATAATGTTGTCCGTTTCAGTCCCAGACGGGTTGCGGCACCCCGGGCACCGGCAACAACGCCGTTGGTGGCCTTCAGGGCAGCAATAATCCGGTCGCGCTCTTCGTCATCATTCTCCGGTGCAGCTGTCTGCATCCGTTTTTCCAGTGAGCTCGGGGTTTCCAGCGCCGTTTTCAGGCGTGAATGCTTTGGGATATTCAGTTCATGTAACTGAATGTTAAGGGTATTCCCGCGCGTCAGGATCACCGCCCGTTCAATCACATTTTCCAGTTCACGCACGTTGCCGGGCCACGGATAGCGGCTCAGCTGTTCGAGGGCATCACGCGGAATGCAGTCGATATTGCGGTTCATCCGGCGGGCAATCTTCTGTGTGAAGTAGGTCGCCAGCAGCGGAATATCCTCCGGACGTTCGCGCAGCGGCGGGATCCAGATAGGGAACACATTCAGCCGGTAGTAGAGATCTTCGCGGAACTCGCGCTCATCGGTCATGGATTTCAGGTTGCGGTTAGTGGCGGCAATCAGCCGCACATCCACCGGAATCACCTTATTACCGCCAATGCGCTCAATTTCCCGCTCCTGTAACACCCGCAGCAGTTTGGGCTGGAGATCCAGCGGCATATCGCCGATTTCATCGAGGAACAGGGTGCTTTTATCCGCCATTTCAAAGCGGCCGATATGAGTGGTGGTCGCGCCGGTGAAGGCGCCTTTGTCATGGCCGAACAGGTCGCTTTCCAGCAGCCCGGACGGGATGGCCGCGCAGTTCATTTTGATCATGCTGCGGTGATGGCGGTCACTCAGACGGTGGATGGCGCGGGCGATCAGCTCCTTCCCGGTGCCGGTTTCGCCGAGGATAAGCACGGTGCTGTCACTGGCGGCAACCAGATCCACCTGCTCCAGAATGTTGCGCATGGCATCACTCTGGAAAATGATTTCACTGAAACTTTCGTTGTTGTGAATCTGTTCGTTCAGCCACAGGTTTTCATGCTTGAGGCTGTCTTTCAGACGGGTGATCTCTTCATAGGCCGCAGCATTATCCACCGCAATGGCAAACCGGGCGGCTATCTGCTTGAGCAGATTACAGTTATCGTCAGTAAAAATATGATTATTTTCATGAGATAATATCAGAACGCCCAGCGGCTTATGGTTAAATGCCAGCGGCAGCAGCAGGGTTTCTGTCATGCCCTGCGCACAGACATGCTGATACAGCGGATCCTCTGTGGCACTGTCGAGTGTCAGGCGCATCGGCTGGTTACTGTCCAGAACCTGTGCCAGATCAGGATGCAGTTCATCCAGATGATATAATGTCTTTTCTGCGGGTTTGCGGGCCTGGTAATAGCTGGAATAACAAAGATATACAGCAGAACTGTAATTATCACACAATGCAATGCTTATCTGGCTCAGCCCGAAAAACCGGTGGATCTCGCGGGAGACCTCAGCAACCAGGCCGTCCATCTCCAGATGGGAAAGCACTGAGTTGGTGATATCTACCAATATCCGGTACTGGTCACGTTCATGGCGTATGTGTTCGGTCTTGTCAGTGTTGTCCACAACGTCTCCGCTCGTCTTCGTCTTTCACATTCCTGATCCGGACGGATTGCTCTTAAAATTAATTCCCCTCTGCGTAGTTATAGGTATAAATAAGGTGCAGAGAGGTAATAACCATTATTGTAATGACTCTGTAAGAAAAGAATATCGCTGTCTGATTTAAGTTTGATCCAATCCCCTATTTTTCGGCGGGATGAAAACCTAATATATTATGACACATATTGATGATAGAAATTATCGTCAAAAATGTCGAACTGTGTGACGAATATTCTCATTATGACACACAGCGCGGCAGCTTTATTTATTAATACGCTGATTTCACTGAAATTAAAAAAAATGCCAGACTGGCACGATGCATGCTTATTTCCTGATTATTCTAACCAGAGGACGGCTGCACCGGAGTGCCGGAAGTGAAGTCGCCGCGTATCATTCAGGAGAGTATGATGAACCGTTTCATCATTGCAGACCCAAAAAAGTGCATTGGCTGTCACACATGTGAAGTCGCTTGTGTTGTTTCGCATCAAGAGCAGGAAACCGGTATTGAAACAGTGGTGAAAGATGAATTCTTTCCCCGTATTCATGTGATGAAAGGGTACACCATCAGTACGGCGGTTGTCTGCCGTCAGTGTGAAGACGCACCGTGTGCCAATGTCTGCCCGAACGGCGCTATCAGCCGTAAAGATGATTTTGTGTATGTCGATCAGACCAAATGTATCGGCTGCAAAACCTGTGTGATTGCCTGTCCTTACGGCACCATGGAAGTGGTCAGCCGTCCTGTTGCACAACAGACCACTGCGCTGAACACCATTCCGCAGTACCGCGCGGAAGGCCACAAGTGTGATTTATGCCATACCCGTGCGGGCGGACCTGCCTGTGTGGAAGTGTGTCCGACTCATGCATTAATGGTGGTTGACCGTAATAAGATGGATGAGATTGTCAAAGAACGCCGCCGTCGCGCCGCATTTGAAATGCCAGCCGACCTGATGTCCTGAGGACAGACGGATGCATGAGGTGACGTTATGCCAGAATGCGCTTGATATTATCGAGCAGCAGGCAAAGCAGAGCGGGGCGCAGCGCGTCACCGCTGTCTGGCTTGAACTGAGTGCGGTATCCTGTATCGAAGAAGATGCCCTGCATTTCTGCTTTGATATCGTCTGCCGTGATTCACTGGCGGAAGGGGCTGAACTGCATGTCACCACCGTCCCGGCGCAGGCCTGGTGCCGGGAGTGTCAGAAACCGGTCAGTGTGGCCGGATTTAACACCGGATGTCCGCACTGCGGCAGCCATAACCTGCAGGTGGACAGCAGTGATGCCATGCAGGTCAGACAAATCGAAATTCAGTAGTCCGGTAAGGACTTATCAGTCAATCAGGAGCCGGTTATGTGTTTAGGTATTCCCGGGCAAATCGTTGCCGTGGGTGACTCTGTAACAGACAATGCGCAGGTGGAAGTGTGTGGTGTCAGACGGGATGTGAACATCGCACTGGTTTGTGAAGGTGAGCCATCAGAAATGCTGGGGAAATGGGTGCTGGTTCATGTCGGTTTTGCCATGAGCATTATCGACGAACAGGAAGCCCGCGATACGCTGGATGCATTACTGGCTATGGAAAGTGTCGAAGAGGATGTGTCGTATTTTTTACGTGGTAATGCGTAGCGGTATGCTGTCCGGTTATCCTGCTGAAACACCTGTTCTGACAGGTGTTTAATTCCGCTGTTTTCTGCCGTATCCCTCCGTTCTGTTATTCTTCCGCAAGACTGTTTTTTTATTCAGGACATGGCTTTTATGCCGGTCTGATAATGCTGTTACCCATCGGATTCTGAATTATCTTAGAGGGTTGGTGCCAGTATTCAGTACCGTATCTGTGCTTTTATGGTTTCTGAAAAAACAGAACAGGGGATACTCATTATCCCGGCTGGCATACTGCGCCGGTGTGCGGCCTGATGAATGATCCGGCCGGATTTATCTGTCATAACGGCCTCTGGCACCTGTTCTGGCAGTGGAACCCGTTTGGCTGCGAACATAAACATGCGTGCCGGGGGCACTGGTCTTTGGCGGATCTGGTCAGCTGGACAGATCCGCCTGTCGCGCCGCAGTCTGGTCAGTGGTGACTGGCAGCACCGCTACTGGCAGCTTAACCGTGCGGAAGTGGCCTGACGGCAGATAAAAAAAGACCGGCGTTTAAGCGCCGGTCTTTTTATGACAGACAATGATTACAGCGTGATGACACCAATCACGGCCATCACACTGAGGATGGTTGCCAGGCCGTAAAAGACCCAGCGTCCCGCAGGAACATGAATTTTCAGGTCATGCATGCAGTGGTGGATACGGTGAAGCGCACACCACAGCGGCAGGATAATCATCAGCAGCAGGAACGCTTTGCCGATAAAGCCCTGGCAGAAGGCCAGGATACGGCTGTAACTGAGCATATCCGGTGCGACAGCAAACGGGACCAGAAAAGCCAGCAGCACAATAACGGCCGGTGAAACAATGGCACTCCACATGCCGCCTGCGCCAAACAATCCCCAGAAAACCGGTTCCTGTGAGCGTTTCGGATTCGGATTAATCATATCAGTTTCCTTCCTTATCACAGTAACGCAACGGCCAGAATGACGGCGTTAACAATGAGGGTCACCACCCAGAGCAGACGGACAATCGGCTCCGGTCCCATTTTTTCGTCTTTGATAACGATATTGACGGCTTTCGGTGCCAGCTGGAACCAGGTCACCGTGTGCAGCAGGGTACCGGCCAGAGTCAGGATATTAACCAGTACCACCACCGGATTCTGCAGGAAGTGGACATACCCTGCCCAGTCCGCCGGGCCGCCCTTAAGACAGTAAACGCCGTACATAACCAGCAGACTGAACCAGAGCTGGACCACTGCGGTGCCTTCCCGCAGCATGTAAAAACGGTAAAAACCGAGTTTATTCCACCATGTCGGTGTCATTTCACGCACATAAGGCTTACGTTTGGTCGTCATTTCTCTCTTCCTTATTGTGGTTTCAGACGGGCAATAATGTAATCTTCCGCACTGGCGGCTTTACCCTGCTGAATAGCGGCTGCCGGGTCCACATGTTTCGGACAGACTTCCGAGCAGTAACCCACGAAGGTACAGGTCCATACGCCGTTATCGCCGTTGATTTGTTTCATCCGCTCTTTTTTGCCGTGATCGCGGCTGTCGGTGTTATAGCGCTGTGCCAGTGTCAGCACACCCGGGCCGAGGAATTCCGGATTCAGACCAAACTGCGGACAGGCCGCGTAGCACAGACCGCAGTTAATGCAGCCGGAGAACTGATGGTATTTTGCCATCTGTCCCGGAGTCTGGTTATTCGGGCCTTCGGACGGTTTGCGGTCATTGCCGATAATATAAGGCTTGATAGCTTCCAGGCTCTCGATAAAGTGCGTCATATCCACAACCAGGTCGCGTTCGATCGGGAAGTTGCCGAGTGCCTCAATGTCCATGCCCTGCGGATATTCGCGCAGGAAGGTTTTACAGGCGAGCTTCGGCACCTTATTGACCATCATGCCGCAGGAGCCGCAGATAGCCATCCGGCAGGACCAGCGGTAGGAGAGATCCGGCGCCAGGTTGTCTTTGATATAGCCCAGCGCATCCAGCAGTGAGGTCTGCTCATCGTAAGGCACCTGATACGTGACAGCATGCGGCTCATTATCCGTTTCTGGGTTATAGCGCATCACTGACATTTTCAGCATTTTCATCTCAGCCATTGACGTTTTCCTTCTCTTTTGCCGCCTGTTCAGCCGCTGCCGCTTCACCACCGTAGACACGTTTTGCCGGGGCGGATTTGGTTATCTTCACATCACTGTATTCCAGATGCGGCGAACCGTCCGGATTGTGGAAGGCGAGGGTGTGTTTCAGGAAATTGACATCGTCGCGCTCAGTACAGCCTTCATCCAGACGCTGGTGCGCACCGCGTGATTCTTTACGGTTAAAGGCGGAGTGCGCCATACATTCCGCGACATCCAGACCAAAGCCCAGCTCAATAGTGTAGAGCAGGTCGGTATTGAAGACAGAAGAGCGGTCAGTGATTTCAACGCGTCTGAAGCGCTCTTTCAGCTCAGCCAGTTTATCGATGGTTTTCTGCATCAGTTCCGGTGTGCGGTAGATACCGCAGCCTTCTTCCATTGCCTCACCCATCTCATCACGCAGTTTTGCCCAGTTTTCAGAGCCTTTCTGGTTCATCAGCGCTTTCAGATTGTTTTCAATGTCAGCGGTGCGGGCATCGATAGCATTACTGTTGGCAGCGTGTGTTTCCTGTGCGTGCTTAGCCGCTTCTTCCCCGGCCAGACGACCGAAGACCACCAGTTCCGCCAGGGAGTTGGAACCGAGGCGGTTAGCGCCGTGCAGACCGACGGAGGAACACTCACCGACAGCAAACAGCCCTTTGATGCGGGTTTCACAGCGCTGGTCGGTTTCGATACCACCCATGGTGTAGTGCGCGGTCGGACGGACAGGGATCGGCTCTTTGACCGGGTCCACGCCGACATACGCTTTCGCCAGCTCGCAGATAAACGGCAGGCGCTCCAGCAGTTTTTTCTCGCCGAGATGACGCAGATCCAGATAAACCACATCACCACGGTTGGTTTTGATAGTCCGGCCTTTGCGCCACTCGTGCCAGAACGCCTGGGAGACTTTATCGCGCGGGCCGAGTTCCATGTATTTGTTTTCCGGATGGCCGAGCGGGGTTTCCGGCCCCATGCCGTAATCCTGCAGATAGCGGTAGCCGTCTTTGTTGACCAGAATACCGCCTTCGCCCCGGCAGCCTTCTGTCATCAGAATACCGGAACCCGGCAGACCGGTCGGGTGATACTGAACGAATTCCATATCCCGCAGCGGCACGCCGTGACGGAAAGCCATTCCCATTCCGTCGCCGGTAACAATCCCGCCGTTGGTGTTATAGCGGTAAACACGACCGGCGCCGCCGGTGGCCATAATCACGGAATTGGCGCGGATCTGAACTTTTGTCCCTTCCATCATGTTGAGTGCCACCAGACCGCGCACATGGCCTTCATCCACAATGATATCGAGGACAAAATGCTCATCAAAACGCTGGATCTGAGGGTATTTCAGAGAGGTCTGGAACAGGGTGTGCAGCATATGAAAGCCGGTTTTATCGGCGGCAAACCAGGTCCGCTCGATTTTCATACCGCCGAAACGGCGCACGTTGACGGAACCGTCTTCTTTGCGGCTCCACGGGCAGCCCCACAGTTCCAGCTGGGTCATTTCTGTCGGACAGTGTTCGACAAAATACTCCACCACATCCTGCTCACATAACCAGTCGCCCCCGGACACCGTATCACTGAAATGATAATCATAGGAATCATGGGATTGTGTCACAGCCGCAGAGCCACCTTCTGCGGCCACGGTGTGACTGCGCATCGGGTAAACTTTTGAGATCAGAGCAATTTTCAGGTTCGGGTTAGCTTCCGCAGCGGCAATCGCCGCCCGCAGCCCTGCACCGCCTGCTCCGATAATTGCGATATCGGCATTAAAGGTTTGCACTGTGCTTCTCCATTGTTCAGGTAAATCGAAAGTTAAAATGTAAAAACGAAATCTGAAACGGGTACTTAAAATTGTTATCAGTAACCGAATCCTTTCAGTTGATAAAAACGCTAATCATTTTCGGTTACTGACTGGTTATAAAATCACATTCTGTTCAAAGTATAGCGAATAGCTGATCGTTTAAATTTGATATAACCAAGGGTTTTAAGCGCTAATTTTGCATTTTTGCGGATGAATAACCGGATATTTCAGGTAATCACCTAAGTAATTACTTGTGTGTAGTTATTTTGTTTTATTCCGGTTACATAAAATATACAGGGTAAACATATAATTAGCGCTAAAAGCATAGCGTATATCAGCGGCGGCACAATAACTAAATATCAGAGGTGTGAATCAGACAGAAAACAGGCGGAAAATCAGTCAGTTTACGGGTATTTCCTGCGGGAAAATCCGGATGTTGCGGATATGTGATATTCATCACGACTATGGATTATTTCGCTCTTATTTTTGGTGTTTTGTTTTCGTTTTTGCTCATTATCAATCATATGGAAAGAAAAAACGGCTAAGCTATAACCATAATAAAGGAACATGACTGAGAGGAACCCATGTCTGATTCACCTGTCAATGAAGCGGATGTCATTATCATCGGCGGTGGCGCAACCGGTGCCGGGATGGCGCGGGACTGTGCCCGGCGCGGCCTGCGCACTCTGTTACTGGAGCAGTTTGATATCGCGACCGGCGCGACCGGCCGTAACCACGGCCTGCTGCACAGTGGTGCCCGTTATGCGGTGACGGATCCGGAATCCGCCCGGGAGTGTATTTCGGAAAACCGGATCCTGCGGCGCATTGCCCGCCACTGTGTTGAGGAAACAGACGGCCTGTTTATCACACTGCCGGAAGATGAGATGGCGTACCAGGCCACGTTTACCGAGGCCTGCCGCGCGGCGGGTATTGAGACACAGGTGATGTCCCCGCAGGAGGCGCTGCGTTTTGAGCCGTCTGTAAACCCGGCGCTGCTGGGGGCGGTGAAAGTGCCGGATGGCACCGTGGATCCGTTCCGTCTGACTGCCGCCAATATGCTGGATGCGCGGGAGTACGGTGCGCAGGTGCTGACTTATCACGAAGTCGCGGATGTACTGCGTCAGGGCGATCAGGTAACCGGCGTGCAGGTTTATGATCATCAGAATCACCGCCGTTATCCGCTGTATGCGCCGGTGGTGGTTAATGCGGCAGGGATCTGGAGCCAGCGTATCGCCGGTTTTGCCGGGGTGCATATCAGTATGCTGCCCGCCAAAGGATCACTGCTGATCCTCGGGCACCGCCTTAACCAGCGTGTTATTAACCGCTGCCGCAGACCGGGTGATGCGGATATCCTGGTGCCGGGGGATACCATTTCCCTGATCGGCACCACTTCTGTTCATATTCCTTATGATGATATCGACAACATGATTGTCACGGCGGATGAGGTCGATACCCTGATCCGCGAAGGCTCACGGCTGGCACCGGCGATGGCGCAGGCGCGTATTCTGCGGGCGTATGCGGGTGTTCGTCCGCTGGTGGCGGCGGATGACGACCCGACCGGGCGCAGTATCAGCCGGGGGATTGTGCTGCTGGATCATGAAAAACGCGACGGACTGCGCGGCTTCCTTACTATCACCGGCGGCAAGCTGATGACTTACCGGCTGATGGCGGAGTGGGCGACAGACGCGGTGTGCGCGAAGCTGGGTATAACGGCGCACTGTTCCACGGCGGAGGAGCCGCTGCCGGGCTCGGCGCATTCGGCGGAACAGACACTGCGTAAAGTGATCTCCCTTCCTGCCCCGTTACGCGGATCGGCGGTGTACCGTCACGGCGATCGCGCGGCAGAGTTGCCGCACACCACGCGGCTGGATAAAAGCCTGGTCTGTGAGTGTGAAGCGGTCACTGCCGGTGAGGTGCGCTATGCCACAGAAAGCCTGACGGTGAATAACCTGCTGGATCTGCGCCGCCGTACCCGTGTCGGCATGGGCACCTGCCAGGGCGAGCTGTGCGCCTGCCGTGCGGCGGAGCTGCTGACTCAGCTGAAAGTCACCACTGCTGAAAAATCCGAAACCGAACTGATGCATTTCCTGAATGAACGCTGGAAAGGTGTACGTCCGGTGGCGTGGGGAAATGCGCTGCGGGAGAGTGAATTTACCGGCTGGGTGTATCAGGGATTATGCGGGCTGGAAAACAGCGGGACAGAAGAACAGGGAGAGCAGCATGAAATATGATGTGGTTATCGCGGGCGGCGGTCTTGCCGGTCTTTCCTGCGGCGTGAAACTGGCAGAGAGCGGACTGAGCTGCGCCATTATCAGCGCCGGACAGAGCGCGCTGCATTTCTCATCGGCGTCACTGGATCTGCTCTCGGCGCTGCCGGACGGGCAGCCGGTCACGGAGCCGCTTTCGGCACTGGCGGCGCTGGCACATCAGGCGCCTGCTCATCCTTACAGTGTGATAGGGGAAAGCGCGGTGCGCCGCTGCGTGTCACAGGCAATGTCGCTGTTACAGCAGGATACTTTACCGTTACAGGGATCGGCGGAGTGTAATCACTGGCGTCTGACCCCGGCAGGGCAGTGGCGGATGAGCTGGCTGACACCGGATGTGGTGCCGGTTCTGAGCGAAAAAATGACTGAAAACTGGCAGCCGGCTGCGGTTATCAGCATCACCGGTTTTCTTGATTTTCAGGCGGAAATGGCTGCCGCCGCACTGACCCGTCAGGGATATCCGGCGCAGGCGTATACCCTGCATCTGCCGTGCCTGGATAAATTACGTAATAATCCGAGTGAGTTTCGCTCTGTCAATATTGCCCGTGTGCTGGATTTGCCGCAGAACCGGCAGGAGTTGGCTGATGAGCTGGCGCAGTGCGGGATCACTGAACAAACTCTGATTTTACCGGCTTGCTTCGGGGCGGAAAACAGTGACGGAATTGCCTTCTTACAACAGCAACTGAATAAAACGGTTTATCAGCTGCCGACCCTCCCGCCGTCACTGCTGGGGATCCGCCTGCATCAGGCATTACTGCGCCGTTTCCGCCGTGCGGGCGGATTTGTGATGCCGGGGGACAGTGTCATTTCTGTCCGTCGTGACGGTGAGCGGATCACTCAGCTGTTTACCCGCAATCACGGTGATATTCCGGTACAGGCTGAGCAGTTTGTGCTGGCGACCGGAAGTTTCTTCAGTAACGGGCTGGCGAGCGATATTGATCATATTTATGAGCCGCTGCTGAATCTGAATCTGACTGAAACATTGCCGCGCCGGGAATGGACATCGGCAGATCTGTTTGCCCGTCAGCGCTATCTGGAGGCCGGGGTGGCGACAGATGCATATCTGCATCCGGCGGATGCGCACGGCACTATCACTAACCTGTATGCCGCCGGGGCGGTACTGGGCGGGTATAACCCGTTACAGGAGGGATGCGGGGCGGGTGTTTCTCTTGTCACTGCGATGTACGCAGCGGAACAGATTCTGGCGCAGATTGGCGTGGTGGTAACGGAGGCACAGGTATGAGTACGGGACAAACACAGTTCGAGAACTGCATCAAATGTACAGTCTGTACAACTTACTGCCCGGTGGCGAAGGTGAATCCGGATTATCCCGGCCCGAAACAGGCGGGGCCGGACGGCGAGCGGCTGCGCCTGAAAGACGCCATGCTGTATGATGATGCGCTCACCCTCTGCACCAACTGCAAACGCTGCGAAGTGGCGTGCCCGTCAGATGTCCGTATCGGGGATATTATCGCCCGCGCCAAACTGACGTATTCTCCGTCACGGCCTAAGATCCGCGACGCGATTCTGAGCCACACTGATCTGATGGGATCACTTTCCTCGCCGTTTGCGCCGGTGGTTAACACCATCACAGGCCTGAAACCGGTGCGTAAACTGCTGGATACCGCTCTGAAGATTGATCACCGCCGTGAGCTGCCGAAATATTCGTTCGGCACCTTCCGCCGCTGGTACAAAAAACAGCAGGAAAAACAGGCAAAATTCGGCGAACAGGTCGCGTACTTCCACGGTTGTTATGTGAATTATAACCATCCGCAGCTCGGTAAAGATGTGATTAAGGTCTTTAACAGCATGGGGATCGGCGTGCAGTTGCTGGAGCGGGAAAAATGCTGTGGTGTGGCGCTGATCGCTAACGGTTTTGCAAAGCAGGCGAAAAAACAGGCGGCGGTGAATGTGGAATCCCTCACCAAAGCCATTGTTGAACAGAAGATGCCGGTGATTGCGACATCCTCCACCTGTGCTTTTACCCTGCGGGATGAATATCCGCATATCCTGGATGTGGATACCGCGCCGCTGCGCGATAACATAGAGCTGGTGACCCGTTATCTTTACCGGCTGATGCAGGACGGGCGCAAGCCGGTGCTGCGGTACATGCCGCTGAAAGTCGGTTATCACACGCCGTGCCATATGGAAAAAATGGGCTGGACGGCCTATTCCCTTGAGCTTATCCGCTCAATTCCGGGGGTGGAACTGATCGTGCTGGATTCACAATGCTGTGGTATCGCCGGAACTTACGGGTTTAAAAAGGAAAACTACGAAACATCTCAGGCGATTGGTTCCCCGCTGTTCCGCCAGATAGAGGAAAGCGGTATTGATCTGGTGATCAGTGACTGTGAAACCTGCAAATGGCAGATTGAGATGTCCACCAGCAAAAAATGCGAGCACCCGGTATCTCTGCTGGCGCGGGCGCTGGCATAAATAAAGGATGACAGAAACCGGCTGAATATTACGTATAAACCGCATTTTCTATTCACTTTCCTCTCCCGCCCGGTGCTAGCATCGGGCGGATTTTTAAAGAAGATGATAAAGATATTGAGAGGAAAATGAACAACTTCGCATCACATTCAGTCACTAAATATATTATTGCCGTCTCCGTGGTATTCCTGCTTTCCGCCTGCTCAAGCCGTTTACCGGATCACACCGAACAATCTGATTTTCTGAGTGATTATCAGCGCCTGGCCGAAACAGAAACAGCCTCCGGTGAGGTGATTAAATCCTGGCGTGCTGACGATTTCACCGCAGAAAGCCCGAAAACAAAGCTTATCTTCACGCCGGTTGTGTTTAATCCGCTGAATGAAAATAACAAAATGGGTAAACAGTTTATGACTGTACTGCTCAATTACACCAATCAGCAGATCAAAAGTGAGCTGGCAAAACGGTATCAGCTGACAGAAACTGCCGCACCGGGTGTGCTGCGTTTTGAGGGCGTGGTTACTGCCGTTAAGGTCACCAACAAAGATTTCAAACCCTATGAGGTCTTACCGGTGATGCTGATTGTCGCCGGAACACAGCTGGCAATCGGTAACCGTGATGCGGATACGTCAATGTATTTTGAATGGAAAATCACCGATTCCGTATCAAAAAAACCGTATCTTGAAGCGATCCGCAAAAATAAAGGTGAGCAGATGAGTAATAAGGATCAGACCATCACCTTACAGGAACTGAAAGCAGCGGTTGATACGATCGCCGCAGAGATCCTGCCCGCCGCATAATGAATACCGGCGGCGGATTACAGGCAATAACGCCCGGTTAGTCCGGGCGTTACGGAACAGCATAATAAGCAGATTAATACAGCCAGTCGCGTCCCATGCGGTCAGCGGCCATAATAGCGGCATAGACCTGGTCGGAATCGACTTCAAACGGCATGTTGTAGATGGTTTCGTTGTCCGCGCAGCTCAGCTCGGCAACCGCCATCACTTTCTCTTCCAGCTCGGTACCGATGCTGTCCACACCCAGTTCTTCCAGGGTGATTGGCAGACCGACCTGTGCACAGAATTCCAGTACGGTTTCCAGCTCTTCCGCCGGGGCATTTTCCAGTACTAACTGCACGAGGGTACCGAACGCCACTTTTTCACCGTGGTACATGTGGTGGCACTCTTCCAGCGCGGTAAAGCCGTTGTGGATTGCATGTGCCGCCGCAAGACCGGCACTTTCAAAGCCCAGCCCGCTGAGCAGGGTGTTGGCTTCAATGATGTTTTCCACCGCTTTGGTGCTGACCCCGGCTTCCACCGCCAGTTTGGCTTTGATGCCGTCGCTGAGCAGAGTATCAAAGCAGAGATTCGCCAGTGCCAGTGCCGCCAGTGTGGTGCTGCCGCCGGCCATAGTGGCTTTTCCGGCGGCGCTGCATGCACGCGCCTCAAAGTAAGTGGCCAGAGCATCACCCATTCCGGCAACCAGCAGACGTGCCGGCGCGCGGGCAATGATATTGGTATCCATCACCACCACGTTCGGGTTCTGCGGATAGAACAGGTAGCTGTCGAACGCACCGAGTTCATTATAGATAACGGACAGTGCGCTGGTCGGCGCATCGGTTGATGCGATAGTCGGGGCGATGATCACCGGCAGTTTGGCAAAATGCGCCACGGCCTTGGCGGTATCCAGTGTTTTACCGCCGCCCACACCCAGTACCGCCTGGCATTTGTGGTTTTTCGCCAGTTTGGTCAGACGGTCGATCTCCTCGTGAGTACACTCGCCGCCGAAGGTTTCAAAGACACCGCTGACTTCGTATTCGCTCAGGCTGTCATTCACAATATCGCCCACCAGTTCGCGGACAAATTTATCAGCAATCACCAACGTTTTTTCCGCTAATGGTCTGATGTATTTACCCACATGGTAAAGCGCGTCCGGACCCTGAATGTATTTGGCCGGGGATTGGATCACTTTTAACATACTCAAACTCCTGAATGCATTCGCGTTATGGTGTCAGTGAGGGATATTCCGTCTGAATCAGACTAACAGTTACAGTAACGGATATGTGAGAGCTGACGCACTGTACGGGCCGGGAGCACGGGGGCAGATCGGGAAAATGTGATACAGACGACAGCGCAGAGGCAGGATAGCGCCTCTGCGTGTCAGAAAAATGAACAATCAGTGATGCGCGGGCAGGGAGCCGTCAGCGCGTTGCGCAAAAAAAGAGCGCAGGATCAGATTAAGCAGTACGCCGTAAGCCGGCAGGAAGAACAGCATGCAGATAGTGACTTTGAAACTGTAATCCACCAGGGCGATTTCCACCCAGTTTGCCGCCATAAACGGATCGGTACTGCGCCAGAAGGCGATAAAGAAGAAGGCCAGGGTATCGATCAGGTTACCGACAAACATCGCGGCAGCCGGTGCCACATACCAGCGGCGGTTCTGACGCAGGCGGTTAAAGACATTCACATCCAGAATCTGTCCGAGGGCATAGGCCATAAAGCTGGCGGCGGCAATCCGCGCCACAAACAGGTTGAAGTGTGACAGTGCCTCAAAACCGGCCCATTCCCCCTGAAAGAACAGGGCGGAGACCACATAGGAAATCGCCAGAGCCGGGATCATCACCGAGGTAATAATCCGCCGTGCCAGCGGTGCGCCGTAGATACGGACGGTCAGGTCAGTCGCCAGGAAAATAAACGGAAACGTGAAAGCCCCCCAGGTGGTATGGAAGCCGAAAATGGTGATCGGCAACTGCACCAGGTAGTTACTGGAGGTAATGATCAGAACATGAAAAAGTGATAACCAGATAAGCGCAGTGCGCCGCTGGCGGGCAGATAAATCAAACATATTGTACCTTTTTGGTGGTTGGGGTGAGGGAACCCAATAATCTCAGCGCGCAATAATACGCCGTTTGCGCAACAAAAGCAAAGGACTCTCCCGGAGGGAAAACGGCCCGGAAGATTAAAAACACAGAAGCGGCGCCGGGCTTTTATTTCCGGTATAATTCCCGGATTCGTTACTTAACAGGACAATCATGATGTCTGATACTTTTTCCTGTGCCGATAAAACACTCGACACACTCGGGCTGCGCTGCCCGGAGCCGGTGATGCTGGTGCGTAAAACCATCCGCGGGATGAATACCGGTGAAGTTTTGCTGGTGGTGGCGGATGATCCGGCAACCACGCGGGACATTCCGGGGTTCTGCCGTTTTATGGAGCATGAGCTGGTGGCCCAGGAGGCTGAAACCGCGCCGTACCGCTATCTGATCCGCAAAAAAGAGAGTGCGCTGTAATCCATCTTTCAGGGACTGAACCATGCTTGACCGCTTTGATACCTTTCTGCTGGCGCAGAAACGCTCGTCTCTGACCGGCTGGCGCCGGTTTATCCTTGAATTCTGGTTTTTTGGTCTGAAAGAGGCACGGGCGTGCCTGTTTGCCGCCTTCTTTTTCCTCGCCCTGTTTCTGGTGCCTGCCGCCGGTGTCGCCGGGATCCCCCGTTATGATTTTCTGCTGATCCTGGCGGTCCTGTTTCAGGCTGCTATGGTGTGGAAAAAGCTGGAAACCACGGATGAACTGAAAGCCATCTGTATTTTCCATGTGGTCGGTTTTGTCATGGAGTTGTTTAAAACCTCATCCGCTATCGGTTCGTGGAGTTATCCTGATGAGGCGTATACCAAATTATGGAATGTGCCGTTATTCACCGGGTTTATGTATGCGGCTGTCGGCAGTTATGTGATTCAGGCGTGGCGCTTCCTGAACGTCCGGATTGAAAACTTCCCGCCGTACTGGCTGGCGACCCTGATTGCGCTGGCGATTTATGTGAATTTCTTTGCTCATCACTTCACCGGCGATTACCGCTGGTATCTCACCGCCTTTATTCTCGGGCTGTATGCGCGGACCATGGTTTATTACACGCCGTATGATAAAGAGCGCAAAATGCCGTTGTTACTGAGTTTTGTGCTGATCGGCTTTTTTATCTGGCTGGCGGAAAACTTCGGTACCTTTTTCGGTGTCTGGCAGTATCCGAACCAGATCGGGGCGTGGGCGACCGTGCATGCCGGAAAATGGGCATCCTGGTCGCTGCTGGTGATTGTCACCTTCACGATTGTGGCCTATCTCAAGCATATTAAAGCCACGATCCTGGTGGTGAGATAAAAAAAGGGATGCCGCAGCATCCCTTTTCAGTCAGTAACCCGTGGTTATTTTTTCATGACCCGCAGCAGGCGGACAGCGTTGGCGGTCACCAGTGCGGTCGCACCGGAGTCAGCCAGAACCGCAACCCACAGGCCGGTCAGCCCCATCAGGGTGGTGACCAGGAACACGGCTTTCAGACCCAGAGCGATAGTAATGTTCTCGCGGATAATCTTACGGGTGGCCCGCGACAGCGTGATCACTTCGGCAATGCCGGTCAGGCGGTTGTGAGTCAGTGCGGCATCGGCAGTTTCCAGTGCCACATCGGTCCCGCTGCCCATGGCAACCCCGATACTGGCTGCTTTCATTGCCGGGGCATCATTGATACCGTCGCCGACCATCATGGTGTGATGTTCATTATTCAGCGCCATCACCGCTTTGACTTTATCTTCCGGCATCAGTCCGGCACGGAAATCCATGCCGATGGTACCGGCGATAGCAGCGGCTGCACGCGGGTTATCCCCGGTCAGCATCACGGCGCTGACACCCATCGCTTTCAGCTGGCTGATGGCTTCAATGGCATCACTGCGCAGCGTATCCTGCATGGCGATAAGTCCGGTTAGCCGGTTACCTGCAACCACAGCAACGACCGTTTTCCCTTCATTTTCCAGCCGGGTCACTTCTGCTGCAGCGGCATCGGTCAGCAGGCCGTCTGCCAGTTTACCCGGTGCGCTGACCAGGATGGTCACACCGCTGAGTTCACCTTCAACCCCTTTACCGGCATGGGCTTTACGGTTTTCCGCTTCGGTGATAGTCAGCCCCAGAGCTTCAGTGCGCTCCAGAATCGCTTTGGCTAACGGGTGATGTGACCCGCTTTCCACGGCGGAGGCAAACGTCAGCACATCCGCATCACTGTGGTTATTCAGGGCAACAATATCAGTCACCTGCGGTTTACCCTCTGTCAGCGTACCGGTTTTATCCAGCGCGACAGTGGTCACGGTACCCAGCTGCTCCAGTGCGGCACCGCCTTTGATCAGCGCACCACGGCGGGTGGCGGCGGCCAGCGCGGAGGTGATAGCCGCAGGGGTGGAAATTACCAGTGCACACGGACAACCAATCAGCAGCAGTGTCAGACCACGGTAGATCCACGGATACCATTCCTGGCCCATAAACAGCGGCGGAATAACAATCACCAGGGCGGAGAACAGCATAATCATCGGCGTATAGTAGCGGCTGAAACGGTCGATAAAGCGCTCGATTGGTGCACGGCGCTCTTCCGCTTCCTCAATCAGTGTCAGAATACGGTCGATGGCGTTCTGACCCTGCTCGGAGACCACTTTCATCTGCACTGCGCGATCCACTGACAGCGAACCGGCAGCCACTTTTTCACCCTGTGCCCGCTCAACCGGGACGGATTCCCCGGTCAGGGCGCTTTCGTCAAAGCTGGCAAACTCACTGAGAAGTTCGGCATCTGTCGGCAGGCGTCCGCCAGGTGCGATTTCAATAATGTCGCCGGGACGCAGCTGTGCAACCGGCACGGATACTTTCTGCCCGTCCTTAATCACCACCGCATCTTCCGGCACCAGCGCCATCAGCGCGCTGACTCCCCGCCGTGCACGGCCTGCCGCATAGGATTCCAGCATTTCGCCCAGCAGGAACAGCAGGATAACCATGGCCGCTTCTTCAGTGGCGCCGATAATTATGGCGCCGACTGCCGCGACCGTCATCAGCGTTTCAATCGCAAACGGGGTGCCGGAGCGGATAAGACGCAGCGAGCTTTTGGCGATCGGGAACAGCCCGATCAGCGTTGAGGCGATAAAGGCGTATTTGCCGAACTCCGGGTTCACAAACTCCAGCGCGTAGCTGAGGGCAATCAGCACCGCCAGAATCAGCATCGGCGTTGCCTGTTTCAGCAGGCTCTGCTCTTCTTTTTTCTTCGGTGCGGCACTGCTGCCGTTCAGATCCCAGAGGACAAATCCGGCCTGCTGAACAGCACTGGTCACATCCGCGCGGACATCCCCGGCGGCATCCACCACCAGTTTTTCGGTGGCAAACATCACTTTTGCCTGGGTGACCGCCGCAATTTTCAGAACGGCAGTTTCAATCTTGCGCGCACAGCTCGGGCAGTCCATCCCTTCCACCTGCCAGTTGTAACGCTGGCTGCCGCTTAATTCAGGCAGTGCGGTATCATCCGGGGCGGCGTGATCGTGTGAACAGCAGCTGCCGTGTGCGTGTTCATGACCGGCGTGGTCATGGTCATGTTCAGAATGCGCATGATCGTGCGGGGCATGACCATGCGCACGGGACTCATCGTCGTCGTGTTCCGGATGTTCATGCTCACTGTGATCGTGTGCGGTATGGTCGTGTGACTGATGAGCCTGTGACTCACTTTTTCCGCCGGTGGTGCAGGCAGATTTGCTGCCGCAGCAGTTGCTGGTATGAGTATGCTCATGATGTTCTTTGTTCGGGTGCATAAACACCTCCCTGTTCAACGGTGAGTTGATGTTAATTTTTCTCATTAACAGGAAGTGTACACATTGGAGTCTACTCCAGAGTCAACAACAGGGGCGCATAATTATTGGCAAATTGTGCGCTCCTGTTGTCAGGGGCAGAATTACATCAGCGTGATAGCGCGGACAATCAGGAAATGCCCGAGGAAATAGAAGGTGGAATACACCGCTTTGGCCAGTTTAAAGGTAAACAGGAAGCGGTTAATCAGCCACAGGATCAGGTTCAGCACCAGACAGAATGCCCCGATCATCAGGGAGAAGTTGTAATCGGTACCCAGCCCGAAGAACTGCTCTCCGGCAAGCCAGCCCATCACCAGCGCACTGAGCAGCGCCGTCAGCACCGGTACTTTATGATCGCCGAGTTTGTACCAGAGCAGCGCGAGTACCGCGATGGCAATCACCGGCACGGCAATCATCAGCGGAATATAGAAGGTGAAATTATTGAGCAGGGCGAAGCTCAGGGCATAGAGCAGATAAAACACGGCACTGGTATACAGTGACAGGTCGATTTTATTATCAGCAACCAGGCGGATGGTATCGGAGACAATGGCCACTAACAGCCCGACACACACCAGATACCCGGAGATATCCAGCCCGTAATCCCCGCTCCACGCCCACAGCAGCAACAGCAGCAGGGTGACGGGACGGAAAACCCAGCGCTGCCAGTTTGGTCCCCGGTAGGCGGCGTCGATATAGAGCCAGCCGGAAAAAAGTACAGCAATAAATGGCCAATTCATAGGGTGTCCTTGAGGTATGTTGATGGCGATTAACACCTGAATATTTGATAATATCCCGTATTTACAGAACACGATCAACCAGATTGCAGGAAAACAACCATACTCATGAACAAATTCGGTTTGTTAGGTTTTATTGTCGCCGCTTTGATTATTATCCTGGCGACCCGCCGCTTCTTTGAACAGCGCAAACAAAATGAGATAAACGATCATTCTGCGGTGGTGACATATCAGGTCACGGTGACAGAGAAAAAGGATTATCCGTACCCGAATATGCGTTCCCGTGAGCGGGATGTGGTTTTCCCGGAAACCTTCCGTTATGAGGTGCATTTCACGCCGCTGTCGGGGAAAACCA
Source organism: Morganella sp. HSTU-ASny43 (assembly GCF_022819185.1). Taxonomy (NCBI): domain Bacteria; kingdom Pseudomonadati; phylum Pseudomonadota; class Gammaproteobacteria; order Enterobacterales; family Morganellaceae; genus Morganella; species Morganella sp. HSTU-ASny43. The sequence goes on along the minus strand of NZ_WSPG01000004.1, from coordinate 109,401 downwards.
TTGTGGTGTACATCAAAGAGGATGAATATAAAGAGATTACCCTGCATTCACGCGGAACGCTGTCAATGCAGGGGACGCGGTTTATCCGTTATGAGCCGCTGCGCTGATCAGGGTTTATCCTGATCTTTCAGTTCTGCCTGCTGGCGGCGCAGCAGGGCGAGCAGTTCAAACACACCGAATAAAAAGACACGTACTTTACCGGCGGCTGTCAGTTTCTTATCCTGCGGCTGACCGGCATTGAACAGCGACATCAGCAGCCCGTGCATCACCACCATAAAAAAGGTGGCGATATGCATAAAGATATTCAGCGGTTTCGGGAACGGATGCACCAGGCTGAAAATCAGAAAACCCCAGACGGCCAGCATCAGTATGCGGCCAATATTAATCAGGAACATACGGACTCCTGTTCAGTCGTCTGCGTCTGACGCAGATAAAGACGATACGCAACCTGGCCGGCCACCTTCTCCCGGTGGCACACCCAGTTACCCGGAACAACCAGTGTGTCTGATTCCGCCTCGGCTTCAATGTAGATCATTGCTTCCGGGCTGAGCCAGTTATTCTGCTCCAGTAAATCAACGGTTTCCTGAAGCAGCCCTTTACGGAACGGCGGGTCGAGAAACACCACATCAAACGGTGTTCCCGGCTGTGCCAGAAACTGCAGGGCGCTCTGATTAACGACAGTCGCCTGTTCACATTTGAGCAGACGCGCATTGGCGCTGATCTGAGCCGCAACAGCGCGGTTGAGTTCCGTAAATGTCACGGCGGAGGCATAGCGGGAAAGCGCCTCAAAACCGAGTGCGCCGCTGCCTGCAAACGCATCAAGACAGCGTGCGCCGTTAATCACCGGCATCAGCCAGTTAAACAGGGTTTCGCGCACGCGATCAGTGGTCGGGCGCAGGCCGTCATGTGTCAGAACCGGCAGTTTACGTCCGCGCCAGAGACCGGCGATAATGCGGATCTGCCCTTGTGGTGCGGTTTGAGCTTTTTTAACCATAACCTTCGTAACTTATTAATTCTGAAATTATTAATTCAGAAATATGAATAACAGACGGGAAAACAGCGGAATATTATACGCAGGTTTTGTAAAAATTCGTTTAAATTTAATATGAAATTACGGAAAGCCGATGCGCAACCATCCTGTGAAATGATAGACTGCGTCTGATTTGCAACTAATGATGATAAAGACGCCATATCTGCTCAGGATTTTCCGGACATACCGTGCCGGAAGGTGACGGGTGGCAGTATGCAAGGAGTATAGTGGCTGTGGCAAAAGAGAAGAAAAAAGGTTTTTTTTCCTGGCTGGGTTTTGGCCGTAAAGAAGAAGATGAACAGGCGCAGCAGGAACAGGCGGCTCAGGAAGAACAGGCACGTTTAGCCGAAGAGCAGACTCGTCGTGATGCAGAGGCGGCTGAACAGGCGCGTTTAGCCGAAGAACAGGCCCGTCGTGATGAAGAAGCGGCTGAACAGGCGCGTTTAGCCGAAGAGCAGGCCCGCCGTGATGCGGAAGCGGCTGAACAGGCGCGTTTAGCCGAAGAGCAGGCCCGCCGTGATGCAGAGGCAGCGGAACAGGCTCGTCAGGCAGAAGAACAGGCCCGTCGTGATGCGGAAGCCGCGAAACAGCAGCGTCTGGCAGAAGAAAGACGTCAGGCGGAAGCCGCGAAGCAACAGCGTATCGCGGAAGAAAAACGGCTGGCCGAAGAACAGGCTACAGAGCAGCAGCGCGCCGAAGAAGAACAGCGCCGTCTGAAAGAGCAGGCACTGCGTGACGCGGAAGCCGCGAAACAGCAGCGTATCGCGGAAGAAAAACGTCTGGCCGAAGAGCAGGCCGCAGAGCAGCAGCGTGCGGAAGAAGAACAGCGCCGGGCTGAAGAGCAGGCACTGCGTGATGCGGAAGCGGCAAAACAGCAGCGCATCGCGGAAGATAAACGCCGTGCGGAAGAAGAAGCCGCAGAACAGCAGCGTTTAGCACAAGAGCAGAAACAGCGTGATGCCGAAGCCGCTGAACAGGCGCGTCTGGCCGAAGAACAGCGTCTTGCGCAGGAGGAAGAAGCCCGCCGTCTCGCGGAAGCCGAAGCGGAAGCACAGGACGCGGCACTGGTTGAAAATGAATCCCCGGCACCGGCGGACACGCAGGAAAGACCGGCAAAAGAAGGGTTCTTTGCCCGTCTGAAACGCAGCCTGGTGCGCACCCGTGAGAATATCGGCTCCGGTTTCTTCGGGATCTTCCGTGGCAAAAAGATCGATGACGATCTGTTTGAAGAGCTGGAAGAACAATTGCTGGTGGCCGATGTCGGTGTGGAAACCACCCGCAAGATCATCACCAGTCTGACTCAGCATGCCAGCCGCCGTGATCTGAAAGATGCGGAAGCCTTATTCGTTAAACTGCGCGAAGAGATGGGCGAGATCCTGGCAACAGTCGATAAGCCGCTGGAAATTGAAGATAAAAAACCGTATGTGATCCTGATGGTCGGCGTCAATGGTGTCGGTAAAACCACCACCATCGGTAAAATGGCGCGTCAGTATCAGGCTCAGGGTAAATCTGTCATGCTGGCTGCCGGAGATACCTTCCGTGCAGCTGCGGTGGAACAGCTCCAGGTCTGGGGCGAGCGCAACAATATCCCGGTGGTGGCACAGCACACCGGCGCGGATCCGGCCTCGGTGATTTTTGATGCCATTCAGTCCGCCAAAGCCAAAGGGGTGGATGTGCTGATTGCGGACACCGCAGGGCGTCTGCAGAACAAAGCACACCTGATGGAAGAGCTCAAGAAAATCGTGCGGGTGATGAAGAAACTTGATGAAGATGCCCCGCATGAGATTATGCTGACATTAGATGCCAGTACCGGACAGAACGCTGTCAGCCAGGCGCGTCTCTTTAATGAAGCGGTCGGCCTGACCGGGCTGACTCTGACCAAACTTGACGGAACGGCGAAAGGCGGTGTGATCTTTGCCATTGCAGACCAGTTCGGTATTCCTATCCGGTATATCGGGGTGGGTGAAGGTATTGAAGATCTGCGTCCTTTCAAAGCCGGTGATTTTATTGAGGCACTTTTTGCCCGGGAGGATTAATCATCCATGATTCGCTTTGAACACGTCAGTAAAGCCTATTTAGGCGGCCGTCAGGCGCTCCAGGGGGTGGATTTCCATATCCGCCCGGCGGAGATGGTCTTCCTGACCGGCCATTCCGGCGCAGGAAAGAGTACCCTGCTGAAACTGATTTGTGGGATTGAGCGACCCAGTGACGGCACCATTTTATTTGACGGCCACAACATCAGCCGTCTGAAAAACCGTGAAGTGCCTTTCCTGCGCCGCCAAATCGGCATGATTTTTCAGGATCACCATCTGCTGCTGGATCGCACGGTATATGACAATGTGGCGATGCCGCTGATCATTGCCGGTGCCAGCCCGGAAGATATCCGCCGCCGCGTCAGTGCCGCGCTGGATAAAGTCGGTCTGCTGGATAAGGCCCGTAACTTCCCGGTCCAGCTCTCCGGCGGTGAACAGCAGCGCGTGGGCATTGCCCGTGCGGTGGTCAATAAACCGATGGTGCTGCTGGCGGATGAACCGACCGGTAACCTGGACAGTGAGCTGTCAGAAGGCATTTTACGGCTGTTTGAAGAGTTTAACCGTGTGGGTGTCACCGTACTGATGGCAACACACGATATCATGCTGATTGAACGGCGTAATTACCGCGTGCTGACGCTGAGTCAGGGACGCATGGCGGGAGGTCATCATGGCTAAACAACCGCGTAAACCCGTAAAAAAAATGCCGTCCAAAGCCAAAGCGCTGAAAGGCGGCTGGCGGGAACAGTGGCGGCATGCGTGGGTAAACACGCTGGGCGATATGCTGCGCCAGCCGCTGTCAACACTGCTGACAGTGATGGTGATTGCAATCTCCCTGACACTGCCGAGTGTCTTTTATATCGTCTGGAAAAACGTCAGCCATGCGGCGGAACAGTGGTATCCGACCCCGCAACTGACCGTTTATCTGGATAAAGGTCTGGATGAACAGGGCGGTCAGAAACTGGCGGACGAGCTGAAAGCGCTCGACGGCGTGGAGAGCGTTAATTATCTCTCCCGCGACCAGGCGATAACCGAATTCCGCGCCTGGTCCGGATTCAGTACCGCGCTGGATATGCTGGAAGAAAACCCGCTGCCGGCAGTGGCTATCGTCACACCGAAAGTGGATATGCAGAGCAGCGAAACGCTCTCCACCCTGCGTGATCGTGTCACGGCACTGTCCGGGATTGATGAGGTGCGGATGGATGACAGCTGGTTTGCCCGGCTGGCAGCACTGACCGGCCTGGTGGGGCAGATTGCCTCGCTGATTGGCGTGCTGATGGTTGTGGCCCTGTTCCTGGTGATTGGCAACAGCGTGCGGCTCAATATTTTCAGCCGCCGCGAAACCATCAATGTGATGAAACTGATCGGCGCGACAGACGGCTTTATTCTGCGTCCGTTCCTCAACGGCGGCATGCTGCTCGGGGCGTTCGGCGCAATATTGTCACTGGTGTTATCCTCTCTGCTGGTCTGGAAACTGGGTGATGTTGTGACCGATGTGTCCAAAATTTTCGGCACCACATTTGCACTGACCGGGCTGGACTGGGACGAAGCACTGCTGATTGTGCTGGTGTCAGGTATGATTGGCTGGGTTGCCGCCTGGCTGGCAACGGTCCGCCATTTACGGAATTTTATGCCGCAGTAACTGTCTCACTATCCGGCGGGGCATTATCCCGCCGGGTATCCCGCATCACCGGTTTACATTCAACCAAATGACAACGCCGGCACTAAGTGATAGGCGTAACTCTGTCCTGTGTTGTACACTATTCACCATTACCGTCTGCCGACGTCATTTTTATTTGTACTGAGGACTGAATGACTAAAGATACGCAATTCCCTGTTTTAGTTCCGCAAGGGAGCATTGAGGCCTATATCCGGGCAGCTAACCAGTATCCGATGCTGACAGCCGAAGAAGAAAAAGAGCTGGCTGAGCGTCTGTATTATGACGGCGACCTTGAGGCCGCGAAAAAACTGATCATGTCGCATCTGCGGTTTGTTATCCATGTCGCCCGCAGTTATTCAGGTTATGGCCTGCCTCAGGCGGATCTTATCCAGGAAGGCAATATCGGGCTGATGAAAGCGGTGCGCCGTTTTAACCCGGAAATGGGTGTGCGCCTGGTGTCGTTTGCGGTTCACTGGATCAAAGCTGAAATTCATGAGTATGTGCTGCGCAACTGGCGCATCGTTAAAATCGCCACCACCAAAGCACAGCGCAAACTGTTTTTTAATCTGCGCAAATCCAAAAAACGTCTGGGCTGGTTTAACCAGGACGAAGTGGAAATGGTGGCGAAAGAGCTGGGGGTAACCAGCAAAGATGTGCTGGAAATGGAATCCCGTATGGCGGCGCAGGACATGGCATTTGATATGTCCGATGACGACGACGGCGATCACCCGGTGGTGGCACCGGCACTGTTCCTGGAAGATAAATCCTCTGATTTCGCGGATGAAATCGAGGAAGATAACTGGGATAACCATGCCACGGACAAACTCACCCTGGCGATTGATTCACTGGATGAGCGCAGCCGTGACATTATCCGTGCCCGCTGGCTGGATGATGACAGCAAAACCACCCTCCAGGAACTGGCGGATAAATACGGCGTTTCTGCAGAGCGCGTCCGTCAGCTGGAAAAAAATGCCATGAAAAAACTGCGCGAGGCGATTGAGGGCTGATAACAATGCTCCCGTTTCCGCCGCAATCTGTTATGGTAGCCATAGTATTTTCTGATAATCACTGACGGGGATATTATGGCTTTTTCGTCTGAAGACAAGGCAGTTTTACTGGCGGTAAAGGGCGTGGGCACGAAAGTTATCGAACGCCTTGAACAAATGGGTTTTTCTGATCTTAATCAGCTTGCTGCCGCAGATGCCCAATCCCTGCTGAGTGCCGGTGCGGCACTCACCGGCTCCACCTGCTGGCGCAACAGTCCGCTGGCCAGAAAAGCCATTGAGTCTGCCATTGCGGCAGCACGCCAGGCACAGAATCCGTCCTGATATGACACCGGTTCAGCTTGATCAGCGCACTGCTCGGCTGATTGTTCAGCGGGCGATGCAAATCCTCAGTTACTCCGTGAATGTGATGAATGCGCAGGGAGTGATTATTGCGTCCGGTGACCCGCAGCGGGTCAATCAGCGTCACGAGGGCGCGGTGCTGGCGCTGACAGAAAACCGGATTGTGGAAATTGATGAAGCCACCGCTGCCACGCTGAAAGGCGTGAAACCGGGCATTAATCTGCCGGTGATTTTCCGCGATACCATGGTGGGTGTGGTCGGGATTTCCGGCAAACCGGATGAAGTGCGCAACTACGCCGAACTGGTGCGCATGGCGGCGGAGCTGGTGCTGGAGCAGGCCGATCTGCTGGAGAAATCCCAGTGGGATCGCCGTTACCGTGATGAGCTGGTCAGCCAGCTGATAAGCCCGGAGCAGCAGCCGCAGTCAGTAAAATCCATCGCCGCCTATCTCGGGATCTCCCCCGATAAACCCCGTATTGCCCTGATCCTCGCACTGCCAGCGCCTGATCACGAGCAGTTTCACCGTCTGGTGGACTATATTGATAATCTGAAAATGGATCTGCTGGTCAGTATCCGGGGAATAAATTCCCTGGTGGTACTGAAACCGGTGGCCTGTGATGCGGATTTTCAGCCGCTCTCTCCGGTGCAGAAGCAGTTACAGGCACTGCGCCGCCAGCTGCCGGATCTGCTGATGTATGTCGGCGGTTTTTTTCACGGACACAATGGCCTGCACCGCTCCTGGCAGAGTGCCTGCGCTGTGCAGCAACTGGGGCAGACCCCGGCGTACAGCCGCCAGAAAACCATTTTTTATGATGAAGTCAAATTACCCGCGCTGTTACAGGGATTTCAGGATAGCTGGCAGGCCGCTGAACTGGCTTCTGCCTGGCAGAAACTGAAAGCGGCGGACAGCCGCCGTGTGTTGTGTCATACCCTGAAGACCTATTTTGATCAGAATTGTGATCTGTCTCAAACCACAAAAACGCTGCATATTCACACAAATACCCTCCGTTACCGCCTTCAGCGTGTTGAATCGATTACTGGCTTAAATATCAATAGATTAGAATCAATGATTCAGCTTTATTTCGGTATTCTGACTGATCTGTGATTTGTACGTTTGTACAAAATACGCGGTTTCAGCCCGTTCTTTTTTGTCGGAACCTCTCAAGCTTAAGCTGATGGCTGCCGCCATAATGCATCCTGTTCTGTCCGAATAATCATAACTACAGCAGGAGTCTGCACATGGTGACTGTTTCAGCTTTGGGCGCAATGGTTGCGCTGGTCGTGGCGATAGGGTTAATACTGAAAAAAGTACCGCCGGTATACGGGATGATGGCGGGGGCACTGGCCGGAGGATTGGTCGGCGGCGCGGATCTGGTGCAGACGGTGACACTGATGGTGACCGGTGCCCAGGGGATCACTAACGCGGTGCTGCGTATTCTGGCGGCGGGTGTGCTGGCGGGGGTACTGATTGAGTCCGGTGCGGCAAATACTATTGCGGAAACCATTGTCCGCAAAGTGGGTGAGAAGCGGGCGCTGCTGGCGCTGGCGGTAGCCACTCTGTTACTGACAGCCGTCGGTGTGTTTATCGACGTAGCGGTTATTACGGTTTCACCGATTGCACTGGCGATTGCGCACCGCGCGGATCTGTCCAAAATGGCGATTCTGCTGGCGATGATCGGCGGCGGTAAAGCGGGTAACGTGATGTCACCGAACCCGAACACCATTGCGGCGGCAGATAACTTTAACGTGCCGCTGACATCACTGATGGCGGCGGGGATTATCCCGGGTATTTTCGGGCTGATCGTGGCATATTTTCTGGCGAAACGTCTGGTTCACCGTGGTTCAAAAGTGACACAGGAAGAGCTGATTGCGGCTCACCATGACGGCAGATTGCCGGGATTTTGGGCAGCGATGAGTGCACCGCTGGTAGCTATTTTTCTGCTGTCACTGCGTCCGATCGCCGGTATCAGCATTGACCCGCTGATCGCGCTGCCAGTCGGCGGCCTGGCCGGTGCGCTGATTATGGGGCGTATCCGTCAGTCCAACCACTTTATTACCTCCGGGCTGAGCCGGATGGCACCGGTGGCGATTATGCTGCTGGGGACCGGAACCCTGGCGGGGATTATCGCCAACTCCGGCCTGAAAGATGTGTTAATTAACGGCCTGACGGCGTCCGGTCTGCCATCCTATCTGCTGGCACCGATTTCCGGGGCACTGATGTCAATGGCAACCGCGTCCACCACAGCAGGTACGGCGGTGGCGTCTGCGGTATTCAGCTCCACGCTGCTTGATCTGGGTGTGAGTGCGCTGGCCGGGGCGGCGATGATCCACGCCGGTGCGGTGGTGCTCGACCAGATGCCGCACGGCAGCTTCTTCCATGCGACCGGCGGCAGTGTCAATATGCAGGTTCATGAGCGTCTGAAATTACTGCCTTACGAAACCATGGTGGGTCTGGTGATCGCTATTGTCTCCACACTGATTTTCGGTGTCTTCGGGTTTGGCGGGTAAAAGGAATTAAGTATGAAAATAGTGATTGCTCCGGATTCATTTAAAGAGAGTCTGACCGCCCTTCAGGTCGCCGATGCGGTGGAAGCGGGTTTCAGAACCGTTTTCCCGGATGCGCAGTACATCAAGTTGCCGATGGCGGACGGTGGCGAGGGCACAGTGGTCTCCATTATTGAAGCCACACAGGGAACACTGAAAGAAACCGAAGTTACGGCCCCGCTGGGGAATAAAGTGACCGGGTTTTACGGGCTGTCCGGTGACGGTAAAACGGCCATTATTGAGATGGCCGCAGCTTCCGGGTTACATCTGGTACCTCCTGCACAGCGGGATCCGCGTGTGACCACCACCTTCGGCACCGGGGAACTTATCCTGGCAGCACTGGATGACGGTGCGGAGAAAATAATCCTCGGCATCGGCGGCAGTGCCACCAATGACGGTGGTGCCGGGATGATGCAGGCGCTGGGGGTGGTATTCCGCGATGAACAGGGGAATTCACTGCCGTTCGGCGGCAGTGCGCTGGCAAAACTGGCTTCCGCGGATCTATCCGGGCTGGATCCGCGTCTGGCGAAAACAGAGTTTGTGGTGGCCTGTGATGTGAATAATCCGCTGTGCGGGCCGAAAGGAGCATCCGCCACCTTCGGGCCGCAGAAAGGCGCGACACCGGCGATTGTCAGCGAGCTGGATGCGGCGCTGCGTCATTACGGGGAAGTGATTGAATCCCTGACCGGTAAATCACTGAGTGATGTCGCGGGGGCCGGAGCAGCCGGCGGCATGGGCGTTCCTTTGATGGCATGGCTTGATGCGCGGATGCAGCCGGGAATTGAGATGGTGATCGAAACACTGGATCTGAATTCAGTGGTGAAAGATGCCGACCTGGTGATCACCGGGGAAGGACGGATGGACAGCCAGACGATTCAGGGAAAAACCCCGGCGGGTGTGGCGAAAGCCGCAAAAGCGCGGGGAATTCCGGTTATTGCGCTGGCAGGCGGGATGAGCGAGGACTATGCGGTCGTGCATGAGCACGGTATTGATGCCGTGTTCTCCGTGATCCCGCGGATTTGCTCTCTGGATGAGGCACTGGCACAGGCGGCGGTTAATATTGAAGTGGCCGCCCGCAATATCGCTGCTGTACTGGCGATGAAAATAGGATAAATCAGTAATATTCGTAGCGGGATTCCGGCGTGATCCCGCTGCTTTGAATGGCGGCGGAGCCTTCCAGCTGAATGGCCTTGATCATGGTTTGTAATTCACAGTTTCCGTACAGATCCCATTTATAGCAGGTGTAGGCGAAACCAGCCGGTTATTCTGATAGCGGTAGCGGGTTTCTGATTGCCGGGATTGGTTATCCGGTATTGTTTTATAGGATTCTGTCAGGCTGACGATCCGGTTTTTCCGGCACGATCTGCGTGGTTTGCGTAATCGTAATCGGCACCTGACCTTCTTCTATCGCCATTTCCCGGTATTCATAATCATATTGTGTCAGATTGCTGCACGGACCGAAGTGCAGTTTTTCTTTCACCCACAGGATAAGCCCCATCGGGTGGTAAGACGTGATAGTGATTTATTTTACCGGCCCGTAATATTTCGCGCCGGTAATAATAAATGTATTTTGCCGGTTAATATCCTGTGCCGCATCATCACAGCGGCCGGGGGGCGGCCGCAGCGGTCAGCGGCAGCGTAAAAGTGAGCAGGAGCATGCCCGTTAGTTTATTCATGTCGCGGACCATTCCATCAGTCATAGTGAACAGAAAACCCGGATCAGGATAAATCAATCAGTAAACTGAATCAGATAACGGGTTAATACTTCGCCGGATGAATCTAATAATAAAGAGAGATAATTGCTATCGGAATAGTGGGGAAAACTATTTTTCCGGCGGTGAATTTCCGCATTAAGTTATCCTTAACGAATCATTAACCAGTTTATAACACTGTTTTTTGCCGAAAAAACACCCGATTGCAACCGGATATTATCCTGTTAATGATGCAATAATCTCCTTTTCTGATTTGCTTTTCAGAATAAAAATCCTGTTTAATGAACTGAAAATAAAGAATTAATTAATGTAATACGACTCATTATAACGGAATTCCGAAAATACCGCACATGCTGACCGTCCGGTCACTGCAAAGCTAACCGATGGGGATGTTCTGATGAAAAAAACAATGAAAATGGCAATCATTGCCGGAGCTGTATCCTGTGCATTAAGTGCAGCGGCGTACGCTGAAGATATTAAAGTTGCGGTGGTGGGCGCTATGTCCGGACCGGTCGCACAATACGGTGATATGGAATTTACCGGAGCCCGCCAGGCGGTTGAGGACATCAACGCCAAAGGCGGGATTAACGGCAATAAACTGGTGATCACCGAATACGATGACGCCTGTGACCCGAAACAGGCGGTGGCGGTGGCCAACAAAGTTATCAATGACGGCATGCGCTATGTGATCGGGCACCTCTGCTCCTCCTCCACACAACCTGCGTCAGATATTTATGAGGATGAAGGGATCCTGATGATCACCCCGGCGGCAACCAATGCGGATTTAACCACGCGCGGTTACAACCTGATCATGCGTACCACCGGCCTGGATTCTGACCAGGGCCCGACCGCAGCAAAATATATCCTCGAAAAAGTGAAACCGCAGCGCATTGCCGTGGTGCATGACAAACAGCAGTACGGTGAAGGCCTGGCGCGTTCCGTGAAAGACAATCTGAACAAAGCCGGGGTGAAAGAAGTGCTGTTTGAAGGGGTGACGGCGGGTGATAAAGATTTCTCCGCGCTGGTGGCGCGCCTGAAGAAAGATAATGTCGATTTTGTCTATTTCGGCGGCTACTACCCGGAAATGGGACAGATTTTACGCCAGGCAAAACAGGCGGGGCTGAATATCCGCTTTATGGGACCGGAAGGCGTGGGTAACTCCTCACTCTCCAACATTGCCGGTGACGCATCCGAAGGCATGCTGGTGACGCTGCCGAAACGCTATGACCAGGTTCCTGCCAACAAACCGGTGGTGGATGCCCTGGCGGCGAAGAAACTGGATTCCACCGGGCCGTTCGTCTGGACAACCTATGCGGCATTACAGTCCCTGACTACCGCGATGCAGCGCAGCGGCAGCATGGAACCAGCGGATCTGGCCGCTGATCTGAAAGGCAAACCGGTTGACACCGTAATGGGCGAACTGAGCTGGACACCAAACGGGGATCTGAAAGGTTTCGAGTTCGGCGTATTTGAATGGCACAAAGACGGAACCTCATCACCGCTGAACTGATCCGCAGCGGTGACTGATGCGGGCAGTGTGTTTCAGGGGAGTGCGCTATGTCAGAACAATTATTATATTTTACGCAGCAATTGCTGAACGGATTAACGCTGGGAAGCACCTATGCCCTGATCGCCATCGGTTACACCATGGTGTACGGCATTATCGGTATGATTAACTTTGCCCACGGCGAAGTGTATATGATCGGCAGTTACGTCTCGTTTATTGTGATTGCCGGGCTGATGATGCTGGGGATTGATGTCGGCTGGTTGTTAATTACCGCTGCATTTATTACAGCGATAATTATTGCCAGTGCCTATGGCTGGAGTATCGAACGGGTCGCTTACCGGCCCGTCCGTCACTCAAAACGGCTGATTGCCCTGATTTCGGCGATCGGGATGTCCATTTTTCTGCAAAACTTTGTCAGTCTTTCCCAGGGCTCCCGCGATCTCGCGCTGCCCGGGCTGATTAACGGCCGCTGGACCTTCGGGGAGAGCGGTGGTTTCTCCGCCACGGTTTCTGCCATGCAGATCACTATCTGGGTGGTGACGGTGCTGGCAATGCTGGCGCTGACCCTCTTTATCCGTTACTCACGGATGGGACGCGCCTGCCGTGCCTGTGCGGAAGATCTGAAAATGGCCGGTTTACTCGGGATCAACACCGATCGCGTGATTGCACTGACCTTTGTGATCGGTGCGGCGATGGCGGCGGTGGCCGGGGTGCTGCTGGGGCAGTTTTACGGCGTGATCAACCCGTACATCGGCTTTATGGCCGGGATGAAAGCCTTTACCGCAGCGGTTCTCGGCGGGATCGGCAGTATTCCGGGGGCGATGATCGGCGGGGTGATCCTCGGCGTATCAGAAGCCATGACCTCCGCCTATTTCAGTACGGAATATAAAGATGTGGTTTCATTCGGCTTGCTTATCCTTGTGTTACTGGTGATGCCGACCGGGATCCTCGGGCGTCCGGAGGTTGAAAAGGTATGACTAAATCTCACTGGATCAACGCCATTGTCGCCACCGCAACGCTGTTTGTGCTGGCCTCCGTGATGATGGGGCTGCAATTGTCCCTCGATGGCACCCGTCTGATTGTCCGCAACGCCGATGCTGTCCGCTGGGAGTGGATCGGTACCGGCTGTGTGATTGTCTTTATTTTTCAGCTGGTGCGCCCGTCACTGAAAAAACTGACGGCGCGTCTGCCGAAAAGCAGCTGCTCATTGCCGGGTTTTGACGGTTCCACCAATACGCAGAAAATTATTGCCGGGCTGATTATTCTCGCTGCCATTATCTGGCCGTTTATGGTGTCACGCGGCAGTGTGGATATCGCCACCTTAACCCTTATCTATGTGATGCTCGGCCTCGGGCTGAATGTGGTGGTCGGGCTGTCCGGCCTTCTGGTGCTGGGCTACGCCGGATTCTACGCCATCGGTGCCTACACTTACGGGCTGATGAACCACTATTTCGGCTGGGGGTTCTGGCAGAGTCTGCCGCTGGCCGGTATTGCCGCGGCGCTGTCCGGGCTGCTGCTCGGCTTCCCGGTGCTGCGGTTGCGCGGGGATTATCTGGCGATTGTGACGCTCGGTTTCGGGGAAATTGTCCGTATTCTGCTGCTGAATAATACGGAGTTTACCGGCGGGCCGAACGGCATCAGTCAGATCCCGAAACCGACCCTGTTCGGGCTGGAGTTCAGCCGGACCGCCAAAGAGGGCGGCTGGGATACGTTCCATAATTTCTTCGGCCTGGCGTATGATCCGGGCGATCGTATTATTTTCCTGTATTTGGTCGCATTGCTGCTGGTACTGGCAACACTGTTTATTATCAGCCGGTTACTGAGGATGCCGCTGGGCAGGGCCTGGGAAGCGCTGCGTGAGGATGAAATCGCCTGCCGTTCGCTGGGACTCAGCCCGACACGTATCAAACTGACGGCATTTACCATCAGTGCCGCCTTTGCCGGGGTGGCGGGCACTTTATTTGCCGCCCGTCAGGGCTTTATCAGCCCGGAATCCTTTACCTTTACGGAATCAGCCTTTGTGCTGGCTGTTGTGGTGCTGGGAGGGATGGGCTCACAAACCTCGGTGATTCTGGCCGCCGTTATCCTGGTGGTTTCCCGGGAAATGATGCGCGATCTGAATGCTTACAGCATGCTGTTGCTCGGGGCGCTGATGGTGCTGATGATGGTCTGGCGGCCGCAGGGATTACTGCCGGTGTCGCGCCCGCACCTGAAAGTCAGCACAACGGATGCGGAAAAAACCGGAGGTGCGCAATGACCGATACCTTATTGCAGGTCTCCGGCCTGACCATGCGTTTCGGCGGGTTGCTGGCGGTGAACAATGTGTCGCTGGAACTGAACCGGGGCGAGATAGTCTCTCTGATCGGACCCAACGGCGCGGGAAAAACCACGATCTTCAACTGTCTGACCGGCTTCTACAAACCGGCGGACGGGCAGATCCTGCTGCGCGGAAAACCGGTGCAGGGATTATCCGGACAGGCGATTGCCCGTCTCGGCATGATCCGCACTTTCCAGCATGTACGTTTATTCCGGGAAATGACGGTGATTGAAAACCTGCTGGTGGCACAGCATCAGCATCATAAAAGCGGATTACTCGCCGGGCTGCTGACGCTGCCCTCGTTCCGCCGTGATCAGCGTGAAGCCACGGAACGCGCGGTGATGTGGCTGGACAGAATCGGGCTGACGGCACTGGCGAACCGGCAGGCAGGTAATCTGGCGTACGGTCAGCAGCGGCGGCTGGAAATCGCCCGCTGTATGGTGACCCGGCCGGATATTCTGATGCTGGATGAACCGGCGGCCGGGCTGAACCCGAAAGAAACGGACGATCTGGATGCACTGATCGCGGAACTGCGGGCGGAGCACGGCGTGTCTGTCCTGCTGATCGAACATGATATGAAACTGGTGATGGGAATTTCAGACCGGATCTATGTGGTGAACCAGGGAACGCCGCTGGCAAGCGGCACCCCGGCGGCGATCCGCAATCATCCGGATGTGATCCGCGCGTATTTGGGGGAGGCATACTGATGCTGGAATTTATAAATGTCTCCGCGCAGTACGGCAAAATTCAGGCACTGCATGAAGTCAGCCTGTCGGTGCGCAAAGGGGAAATAGTCACTCTGATCGGCGCGAACGGTGCGGGGAAAACCACACTGCTGAGCACGCTGTGCGGGGAACCGCGGGCGACCACCGGCGAGATCCGCTATCTCGGGGAAAACATCACTGCACTGCCGACGGCGCAGATCATGCGCAAAGACATTGCACTGGTGCCGGAAGGGCGGCGCGTGTTCGGGCGGATGACGGTGGAAGAGAATCTGGCCATGGGCGGATTTTTTGCATCCAAAACGCAGTATCAGGCACGGATTGCTCAGGTATATGAGCTTTTCCCTAGGCTTCAGGAGCGGCGTCATCAGCGGGCGGGAACAATGTCCGGCGGTGAACAGCAGATGCTGGCTATCGGCCGTGCGCTGATGAGCAGCCCTCAGCTGTTACTGCTGGATGAACCGTCCCTCGGGCTGGCGCCGATTATCATCATGCAGATTTTCGATACCATCCGTGAACTGCGTGATGTGGGTATGACTATCTTCCTGGTCGAACAGAATGCCAACCAGGCGCTGAAACTGGCAGACAGAGGTTATGTGCTTGAAAACGGGCGGGTCGTACTGGAGGATACCGGTCAGGCACTGCTGGTGAATGAAGCGGTCAGGAGTGCCTATCTGGGCGGCTGATCGGATGACGGTTTTCCGGAAAAAATCTGACGGAATTTGTCCTCATTTTCTGTCAGATTTCTGACCCACGGGCAGGCTTCCGGCTCACCGTTTTCACAGGAGGCTTTCATCAGTGCCACACCTTTTTCGTAATCCTGCGCCACGCCGTGTCCCCGGAGATACATCATCGCGAGGTAAAACTGAGCGGAGCCGTGTGACTGTGCTGCCGCTCTCTCATAAAAACTCCGGGCAATGGCGCAATCACCGCGTTCACAACCTTTTCCGCGATAATACATCACCCCCGGCTGATAAAGCGCATCCGGCTGATTCTGTGATGCGGCTTTCTCGAACCAGACTCTGGCTTCCTGTAATGCTGTCACGGAGTGATTGCTGAGCAGGATCAGTTTTCCCGGCTCATTCTGGGCATAAGGATTGTTCTGTTCCGCCGCTTTCCGGTACCAGTATTTGGCCTGCACAATATCCTGTTTTGTGCGGAAGGTATCGGCCAGCGTTATCTGCGCGGTAATATTGCCGCTCAGTGCTCTGGCTTCGGTCTGCTGTATTGCTGCCTGTTTTGCCTGAAGCGGGGCGGCGGCAAACAGTACAGCAAACAGGAGTCCTGCGGTTATAGCGGTTTTTATTACACATCCTGTTATTGATTTTCCTGCGGATATTACGCCCTGAACGTGATCAGTGTAAGGGGCGGATAAGTCCGGGTAAATCAGTCCGGGACTACGTATTTATGGGCGGATGCTCTCTGATGGTGCACTGCAATGGTGCAGGGCGGTATTTTCCGCAACGGAAACCGGCGGATCCGGCGGGCAGCAAAAGCGGAATGATTATTGCAGCAATGATAACTGACAGCCGGGGCTTTCCCGTTTGCAGCGATAAGAGGCACTGATGACTGAATATGATTTTGTAATAAAAACGGATGATTTATCCTCACCACAAACCGGCGCACTGATTACTCTGCATTTACAGGGAATGGCACAGAATACACCGCAGGAACATGTTTATGCCCTGGATAAAAGCGGCCTGCGGGCGGATAACATCCGTGTCTGGAGTGTATGGGCCGGTGACCGTATCGCAGCGGTCGGGGCGCTGAAACAAATTTCCGCCGCACAGGGAGAAATAAAATCAATGCGGGCTCACCCGGATTTTCGCGGCAAAGGAGCGGGTAAACTGCTGTTGCTACATATTATTGCACAGGCAAAACAGAGCGGCATGACGTGCCTGAGCCTGGAGACCGGCTGCCATCCGGATTTTGAACCGGCACTGGCACTGTACCGGCGCTGCGGTTTTCAGGCCGGATCGGCGTTTGGTGATTATCAGACCGGTGAACATAATCAGTTTTTCCATCTGGATCTTTGATAACAGGGCGGGTTTACGGAAACCCGCATTTTTATACTTTTTTTATACCTTTCCCGCCGAATTTTGCGACATCTTTGCACCCGCTTTTCTAGACTCAATGATGAATACCTCACACATGTAAGGACAAGTTATGAGTCTGGCTCTTATTGCAGGCATCGCCGGTACATTACTGCTGCTGGCATACCTCCTTTATGCCCTGATTAATGCGGAGAAATTCTGATGGCCGCGAATGCCTTTTTACTTATCGCCGGGTTTCTGATTGTTTTGCTGATTGCGGCAAAACTGCTCAGTAACCTGCTGGTCTGCTTTATTGACGGTACACCGCTGCCGGTTCTGCGCCGTGTGGAAGGTGTGCTGTGGCGCTTTGCGGGGATTGGCCGCGACGAGATGCGCTGGCAGGGATATCTGACAGCACTGCTGCTGTTTAATGCGCTGGGACTGATTTTCCTGACGGCGATCCTGATGCTGCAGGCGGATTTACCGCTCAATCCGCGTCACTTCCCGGGGATGTCATGGGATCTGGCGCTGAATACAGCGGTCAGTTTTGTCACTAATACCAACTGGCAGTCTTACAGCGGAGAATCCGCAGTCAGCTATTTCAGTCAGATGGCCGGACTGACAGTACAGAACTTCCTGTCTGCCGCCACCGGTATTGCTGTGGCGTTTGCCCTGATCCGCGCTCTGTGCCGCCGTTCTGTGCAGACACTCGGCAATGCGTGGGCGGATCTGACCCGCATCACGCTGTGGCTGCTGCTGCCGCTCTCCGTGATTATTGCGCTGTTCTTTATTTCGCAGGGCGTGATTCAGAACTTCCATGACTACCAGACCATTATCACCCCGGAAGGCGTGCAGCAGGTGCTGCCGATGGGGCCTGTGGCCTCCCAGGAAGCGATTAAACTGCTCGGTACCAACGGCGGCGGCTTCTTCGGTGCCAACTCAGCGCATCCGTTTGAAAACCCGACCGCACTGACCAACTTTGTGCAGATGCTGGCGATTTTCCTGATCCCGGCGGCACTCTGTTTTGCATTCGGGCGCTGTGCCGGTAACCCGGGCCAGGGCAGTGCACTGCTGGCCGCGATGACCATTGTCTTTGTTGCCGCCGCTGTGGCGGTGATGTGGAGCGAAACTCACGGTAATCCGGCTTTTGCGGGGATGGGGATCGACAGCACCTTCAATATGGAAGGGAAAGAGAGCCGCTTCGGTATCCTTGCCACCGGGCTGTTTGTGGCCGTGACCACCGCCGCCTCCTGTGGTGCGGTAAACAGTATGCATGACTCCCTGACTCCGCTGGGCGGTCTTGTGCCGCTGTGGCTGATGCAGATCGGTGAAGTGATCTTCGGCGGTGTGGGTGCCGGTTTCTACGGAATGATGCTGTTTGTTTTCCTCGCCGTTTTTATCGCCGGACTGATGATTGGCCGCACGCCGGAATACCTCAGCAAAAAAATCGAGGTGCGGGAGATGAAACTGACCGCGCTGGCGATTCTGGTCACCCCGGCGCTGGTTCTCGGCGGCACGGCGCTGGCTATGATGACGGAGGCCGGACGCGGCGCGATGCTCAATCCGGGCGCTCACGGCTTCAGTGAAGTGCTGTATGCCCTCTCATCCGCTTCAAACAATAACGGCAGTGCCTTTGCCGGGCTGAGTACCAACACCCCGTTCTGGAACCTGCTGCTGGCATTCTGCATGCTCGCGGGCCGCTTCGTGGTGATTGCGCTGGTGATGATGCTGGCAGGCTCGCTGGTCAGCAAAACCATCCGGACCGCCGGGGCAGGCACACTGCCGACAACCGGGCCGCTGTTTACCGGGCTGCTGATCGCCGCAATATTGCTGATCGGCGCACTGACCTTTGTTCCTGCACTGGCACTGGGGCCGGTGGCGGAATTTCTTGATTTACTTAAGTGATTGACGGGAGAACACCATGAGTCGTCAGACACAGCGATTATTTGAACCCGCACTGGTGCGCCGCGCACTGCCGGATGCATTCCGCAAGCTCTCGCCGGTAGTGCAGTGGCAGAACCCGGTGATGTTTATTGTCTGGTGCGGCAGCCTGCTGACCACACTGCTGGCCGCCGGGATGTTCAGCGGATTTATCAGCGGTAACGGCGGATTTACCCTCACCGTCGCCCTGTGGCTGTGGTTTACCGTGCTGTTTGCCAACTTCGCCGAAGCGCTGGCGGAAGGGCGCAGCAAAGCGCAGGCCGACAGCCTGAAAGGAATGAAAAAAACCAGCCGCGCACGGCGTCTGCATGCGGCACAGCGCGACAGCGGTTTTGATATGGTCTCCGCTGATACCCTGCGCAAAGGGGATTTGGTACTGGTGGAAGCAGGGGATCTGATCCCGTGTGACGGTACCGTGCTGGAAGGCGGTGCATCTGTGGATGAGAGCGCCATTACCGGTGAATCCGCGCCGGTGATCCGCGAATCCGGCGGCGATTTTGCTTCTGTTACCGGCGGTACCCGGATTCTGTCCGACTGGCTGATTATTGAGTGCAGTGCCAACCCGGGTGACAGCTTCCTTGACCGCATGATCAGCATGGTCGAAGGTGCGAAACGCAGCAAAACGCCGAATGAGATTGCCCTGACCATCCTGCTGGCCGCACTGAGTATTGTGTTCCTGCTGGCGGTGGCGACACTCTGGCCGTTTACCGCCTATACCGGCCATCCGGTCACTCTGACAGTGATGATTGCCCTGCTGGTCTGTCTGATCCCGACTACCATCAGCGGCCTGCTTTCAGCTATTGGTGTGGCAGGGATGAGCCGTATGCTGGCCGCCAATGTCATCGCCACCAGCGGCCGTGCAGTGGAAGCTGCCGGGGATGTGGACGTGCTGTTGCTGGACAAAACCGGCACCATCACACTGGGTAACCGCCAGGCCTCTGCTTTCCTGGCTGCACCCGGTGTGGATGAAAGAACGCTGGCAGATGCAGCTCAGTTGTCATCACTGGCGGATGAAACCCCGGAAGGACGCAGTATCGTGGTGCTGGCAAAACAGCGTTTCAGCCTGCGGGCGCGTGATCTGGAAAGCCTGAATGCGACTTTTATCCCGTTTACCGCCCAGACCCGCATGAGCGGCATCAATGTGGACGGGCGCACTATCCGTAAAGGTTCCGTCGATGCTATCCGCCGCTATATTGAGGCTAACCACGGTCATTTTCCGGCACAGGTCGACAAACTGGTGGAAGAGGTTGCACGCAGCGGCGGAACCCCGCTGGTAGTGGCCGAAGAACATCGTGTACTCGGGGTGATCGCCCTGAAAGATATCGTAAAAGGCGGGATCCGCGAACGCTTTGCACAACTGCGCCAGATGGGGATCAAAACCGTGATGATCACGGGGGATAACCGGCTGACCGCCGCTGCCATTGCTGCCGAAGCCGGGGTGGATGATTTCCTGGCAGAAGCTACACCGGAAGCCAAACTGGCGCTGATCCGTCAGTATCAGAAAGAAGGGCGGCTGGTGGCAATGACCGGCGACGGCACCAATGATGCCCCGGCTCTGGCACAGGCGGATGTCGCGGTGGCGATGAACTCGGGCACCCAGGCGGCGAAAGAGGCGGGGAATATGGTCGATCTGGACTCCAACCCGACCAAGCTGATTGAGGTGGTGCATATCGGTAAACAGATGCTGATGACACGCGGCTCGCTGACCACGTTCAGTATCTCCAATGATATCGCCAAGTATTTTGCCATTATCCCGGCGGCGTTTGCGGTGACCTATCCGCAGCTGGATGCACTCAATATCATGCGTCTGCACTCGCCGGATTCCGCCATGTTAAGTGCGGTTATCTTCAACGCCCTGATTATTGTCTTTCTGATCCCGCTGGCGCTGAAAGGGGTGCCGTACCATGCCCTGAGCGCCGCACAGATGTTACGCCGTAATCTGTGGATCTACGGACTGGGTGGCCTGGTTGTACCGTTTATCGGTATAAAATTGATAGATATGTTACTGACCCTGACAGGGTTAGTATAAGGATAAACAATGAGTCAGATACGTCCCGCAATCATAATATTTCTGGTTCTGGCACTGGTAACAGGGGTATTTTATCCTCTGCTGACCACCTCGCTCGGGGAGTGGTGGTTTGCCCGCCAGGCCAACGGCTCACTGATTGAAGTGAATAACGAAGTCAAAGGCTCGGCGCTGATCGGCCAGCAGTTCACACAGCCCGGTTATTTTCACGGACGCCCGTCAGAAACAGCAGAGCATCCGTATAACGCCCTGAGTTCCGGCGGCAGCAACCTGAGCACCGGCAACCCGGAACTGTTACAGCGGGTGGCGCAGCGGGCAGAAACATTAAGGGCGGAAAACCCGGATGCTTCCCGCCCGGTGCCGGTTGACCTGGTGACCGCCTCTGCCAGCGGGCTGGATCCGGATATCTCTCCGGATGCCGCTTACTGGCAGGCCGCGCGGGTGGCCAAAGCGCGTAATATGACACAGGCGGAGGTGGAGAAACTGATCCGCGAACATATCACCACTCCGGTGCCTGCGTTTACCGGTGTGCCGGTCGTGAATGTGCTGGCACTGAATCTGGCGCTGGATGCACATGCGGCGGACAAAACCAGCCTGAACTAACGGAAGGACAGCATTATGTATGATGAGCCACTGCGTCCCGATCCTGACCAGTTACTGGCACAGGTCACAGAGCGCCCGCGCGGGAAACTGAAGATTTTCTTCGGTGCCTGTGCGGGTGTCGGGAAAACCTACGCCATGCTGAAAGAGGCGCAGCGGCTGCGTGAGCAGGGCATTGATGTGCTGGCCGGGGTGGTGGAAACCCACGGCCGCAGTGAAACCGCTGCCTTGCTGGAAGGGCTGCGCATCCTGCCGCTGAAAAAGCATAACTACCGGGGGCGGCAGGTGGCGGGGTTTGATCTCGACCGCGCGCTGGCGATCCATCCGGCGGTGATCCTGATGGACGAACTGGCGCACACCAACATCCCCGGCGCCCGCCACCCGAAACGCTGGCAGGATGTGGAAGAGCTGCTCAATGCCGGGATCGATGTCCTCACCACCATCAATGTGCAGCACCTGGAAAGCCTGAACGACATTGTCGGCGGCGTGACCGGTGTTCGTGTGCGCGAAACCGTACCGGACCCGGTGTTTGATGCCGCCGATGAAATCGTACTGGTGGATTTAACGCCGGACGACCTGCTCGACAGACTGCGTGAGGGAAAAGTGTATCTCCCTGCTCAGGCGGAGCGGGCGATCGAGCACTTTTTCCGCAAAGGCAATCTGCTGGCACTGCGTGAACTGGCGCTGCGGCGGACCACTGACCGTGTCGATGAACAAATGCGTGCCTGGCGGGAGCGGAAAGGTCAGGAGAAAGTCTGGCACACCCGGGATGCGATTCTGGTCTGTCTGCGTCCGGACGGCGGCAATGAAAAACTGGTGCGTGCCGCAGCCCGGCTGGCGGCACGGCTCGGCAGTGACTGGCATGCCATTTTTGTCGAAACCCCCGCACGGCATAAGCTGCCGTCACCGCAGCGGCGTACTATCCTCACCACCCTGTCGCTGGCGCAGCAACTGGGGGCCACCACGGCAACGCTGGCGGAGCCGGAAGAGAGCCGCGCGGTGATCCGCTATGCGCGTGAAAATAACCTCGGCAAAATTATGATTGTCCGCCATGAGCGGACATCCTGGTGGCGGCGCGACAAATTACAGGAACAGCTCAGCCGCAGTGCCGCTGATCTGGATGTGGTGATGATCGCCCCGCAGGACCGGCAGCCGGAAAACCGTGAGAAATTCAGCGACAACCGGCCGTTCCTGGATAAACACAAAACCGATTTACAGGGTTGTGTTGTCGCGGCACTGATTTGCGCCGTCACTACCCTTATGGCGCATCACTGGCTGATGGCCTTTGATAACGCCAACCTGGTAATGCTCTATATCCTGGGCGTGGTGGTGGTGGCGCGGTTTTACGGGCGCTGGCCTTCTGTGTTTGCCACCATTATTAACGTTATCAGCTTTGATATCTTTCTTATCAACCCGAAAGGCACGCTGGCCGTTTCGGATATGCAGTATCTGCTCACCTTCGCGGTGATGATGACCGTCGGGCTGGTGATCGGCAGCCTGACTGCCGGTGTCCGCTATCAGGCCAGGGTGGCACGTTACCGCGAGCAGCGCACCTGGCATCTGTATGAAATGTCGAAAGCGCTGGCGGTGGCGCGGGAATCTGATGATATTGCCTCTGTCAGTTGCCACTTTATCAGCCACAGCCTGCATGCCCGCTGTGAAATGCTGCTGCCGGATGAGCAGGGTAACCTGATCCCGGCAGGGGGCGGGGTGGCGGATAACGGCCGTGACGATGCCATCATCCGCTGGAGTTATGACAAAGGCCAGCCCGCCGGGTTCGGCACCGGTACTCTGCCCGGTGTGCCGTATCAGATCCTGCCGGTCTGCACGACAGAAAAAGTATACGGCGTGGTGATTGTGGAGCCGTATAACCGCCGTCAGCTGCTGATCCCCGAACAGCAGCGGCTGCTGGAAACCCTGATCCTGCTGGCAGCGGGGGCGCTGGAACGCCGCACGCTGACAGAACGCGAGGCGCAGTCGCGGCTGGTCAGTGAACGCGAGCAGGTGCGCAACTCGCTGCTGGCGGCGCTGTCCCATGATCTGCGCACGCCGCTGACTGTACTGTTTGGTCAGGCGGAGATCCTGACGCTGGATCTGACCAGCGAAGGTTCACCGTATGCCGCGCAGGCCAATGAGATCCGCCAGCATATCCTCAGCACCACGCGGCTGGTCAATAACCTGCTGGATATGGCGCGGATCCAGTCCGGCGGCTTTAATCTCAATAAAGAGTGGCTACCGCTGGAAGAGGTGATCGGCAGTGCCCTGCAAATGCTGAAACCGCGTTTTGATACGGATTCGGTGCAGATTGACCTCAATGACCCGATGCAGCTGATTTGCGCGGATGGCCCGCTGTTTGAACGGGTGTTGATCAATCTGCTGGAAAACGCGATAAAATACGCCGGGCCGCAGGCGCAGATTGGCATCCGCTCGCGGTTGTCGGACAATATGATTGATATTGAAGTGTGGGATAACGGCCCGGGCATCCCGGCCGGACAGGAAGCACAGATATTTGAGAAATTTTCGCGCGGCCAGAAAGAATCCGCCATTCCGGGGATCGGCCTCGGGCTGGCTATCTGCCGGGCGATTGCGGAAGTGCACGGCGGCACTATTTTAGCCGGAAACCGTGACGGGGGTGGCGCAAGCTTCCATATCCGTCTACCCTGTGAAGACCCGCCCGTGATTGATGAAGATGATAACCCGTTGTGACCACTGTACTGATTATTGAAGATGAAAAAGGGATCCGCCGCCTTCTGCGCACTGCGCTGGAAGGGGATTCTGTGCGTGTGTTTGAAGCGGAAGACCTGGCTCGCGGGCTGGTGGAAGCGGCGACCCGCAAACCGGATCTGGTGATCCTTGATCTGGGTCTGCCGGACGGTGACGGCATCACCTTTGTGCAGGAATTCCGTCAGTGGAGTTCCGTGCCGGTGCTGGTGCTTTCCGCCCGTGACAGTGAGCATGACAAAATTGCCGCCCTGGATGCCGGGGCGGATGACTATATGACCAAACCCTTTGGTGTCGGGGAGTTACAGGCGCGGCTGCGGGTGCTGATGCGCCGCTATCCCGGCAGTGAAAAAAATGATCCCGTTTATGAGTTCGGGGATATCTGTGTGGATATTGCCGGGCGTCAGGTCAGGAAAGGCGGGGAGGAAGTGCATCTCACACCGATTGAATTCCGCCTGCTGACCATTCTTATCGGCCACAGCGGCAAAGTACTGACTCAGCGGCAGCTGCTCAATGAAGTGTGGGGGCCGAATGCCGTCGAACACGCCCACTACCTGCGTATTTACATGGGACATCTGCGCCAGAAACTGGAAACGGATCCGGCTCGTCCTCAGCATTTCATCACCGAAACCGGTATTGGTTACCGGTTTGTATCCATCCCCTGAATACCTCCCCGGCGATTTTTTTACCCCCGTCACTGTTATAGAAAAACTGTTCTGTTTTCCGGCAGTTTTTATTGTTTACATCAAAAAATTGTTATTTTGTGCGCTTTATAGTGAAACCAGGTGATACAGACCCACGGATTTTTAAGTACCTAAAAGGAGTTAGTTATGGATTTTGCTATCCAGCTTGTCGTGGTATTGATCTGTCTGTTTTACGGGGCGCGTAAAGGCGGGATTGCCCTGGGTTTGCTGGGCGGGATAGGCCTGGTGGTGCTGGTTTTTGTCTTCCACTTAAAGCCCGGAAAGCCGCCGGTGGATGTGATGCTGGTGATTATTGCGGTCGTGGCGGCATCGGCTACGCTGCAGGCTTCCGGGGGACTGGATGTGATGCTTCAGATAGCAGAACGTCTGCTGCGGCGTAACCCGAAATATGTCTCGATTGTGGCGCCGTTTGTGACCTGTCTGCTGACTATTCTGTGCGGTACCGGGCACGTCGTCTACACCATCTTACCTATCATTTATGATGTCGCGATTAAAAATAATATCCGCCCGGAAAGGCCGATGGCGGCCAGTACAATAGGCTCCCAGATGGGGATAATCGCCAGCCCAGTGTCGGTTGCGGTGGTCTCCCTGGTCGCCATGCTGGGGGATGTGACCATCAACGGCAAACATCTGAGCTTTGTTGACCTGCTGGCGATCACCATTCCATCCACCCTGATCGGGATACTGTGCATCGGTATCTTCAGCTGGTATCGCGGTAAAGACCTGGATAAGGATCCGGAATTTCAGTCATTTATCGCAAAACCGGAGAACCGGAAATACGTCTACGGCGATACCGCCACCCTGCTCAATAAAAAATTACCGGCCAGTAACTGGCTGGCAATGTGGATCTTTCTGGCCTCTATCGCGGTCGTTGCATCACTGGGGGCATTTTCGTGGCTGCGGCCGGTTTTTGACGGCAAGCCGCTGTCGATGGTTTTGGTGATTCAGATCTTTATGCTGCTGGCAGGGGCATTAATTATTATCTTTACCGATACCAAACCGGCATCTATTTCGAAGAATGAAGTATTCCGCTCGGGGATGATCGCGATTGTGGCGGTTTACGGTATCGCGTGGATGGCGGAAACCATGTTCGGTGCTCACCTTGAGCAGATTGAGGGTGTGCTGGGATCGCTGGTCAAAGAGTATCCGTGGGCTTACGCAGTGGTGCTGCTGCTGGTGTCCAAGTTTGTCAACTCGCAGGCGGCAGCTCTGGCGGCAGTGGTTCCGCTCGCGCTGATGATCGGGGTCAATCCGGCTTATATTGTGGCATCCGCACCGGCCTGCTACGGCTACTATATTCTGCCGACCTACCCGAGTGACCTGGCGGCTATCCAGTTCGACCGCTCAGGTACCACCAAAATCGGGCGCTTTGTGATTAACCACAGCTTTATTGCGCCGGGACTGATCGGTGTCGGGGTTTCCTGTGTGTGCGGCTGGTTCTTTTCCGCCATGTACGGTTTTCTCTGACAGCCGTCCGGAACAGTGATAACGGGCAGTCATGCCCGTTATCTGCCCGTTAATCATTAAGATACTGAAGACGGCGTTCCGGCAAGCTGAAAGACACCAACCATCTCATTGAGTGTACCGGCCTGCTCATTCAGGGAGGAGGCTGCGGCAACAGACTGTTCCACCAGGGTGGCATTCTGCTGGGTAGCGGAATCAATCAGCCCGATAGCACTGTTGATCTGAGTGATCCCGTCAGTCTGTTCATGACTGGCGTGGCCTATCTCATGCAGTAAATCAGCCATCTGGCTGACGTTACTGACAATACCGCGCAGTGATTCAGCGGCTTCCTCCACCAGTTGCAGCCCCTCGCGGGTCTGACCGGCAGAGTTTTCAATCAGGGTGCGGATCTCACCGGCTGAATCGGCACTGCGCTGTGCCAGCAGGCGGACTTCACCGGCCACCACCGCAAAACCGCGTCCGTGCTCACCGGCTCTGGCGGCTTCCACAGCGGCATTCAGCGCCAGAATATTGGTCTGGAACGCAATAGAATCAATCAGATTGATAATATCTGACATCCGGGTGGCCGTCGTGTTGATCATACGGATTTTATCCGTCACCTGCTCCATCATTTCGCCGTTGTGTTTCACCACCCCGGCGGTATCCGCCGACAGTGCGGTTGCCTTAAGGGTATTGGCGGCGGTATTTTTCACTGTCGCGGTGATCTGCTCCATTGAGGCGGCAGTTTCCTCCACTGACGCGGCCTGTTCTTCCGTGCGGGCGGCCAGGTTCTGGTTACCGGCAACAATCTGCTCTGCGGTGGCAGACAGGCTGACTGCACCGTTTTTCACCTCTGTTACGATATCCTGCAAATGAACCTGCATTTCAGCCAGGGCATTAAGCAGCACCCCGGTTTCATCATGATGTGTGACATTGACCTGCTGTGTCAGATCCCCCTGTGCAATGGCGCGGGCAAGCGTGACGGCTTTATCCAGCGGACGGGTGATACTGACCACAATAATCCGCGCCAGTACGGCACTGATGATGGCACTGATGATAGTCAGAGCGATCAGCAGGAGGCGGTTGGTTTTGAAATTACTTTCCACCTGATTTCCCGCCTCTTTCATATGCGTATCCTGAATGGCGATTAACTGCATCACATTGTCGCGGTAAGCGCGCTGAATACCGGCGGTGGTATTCACCATCTCATTGATTGCAGAGGCTTCATCTCCGTTTTGTGAAAACTGAACCATGCGGCGCTGTGAGGTGAGGTACTGCTGGCGGACTGAGCGGATCTCTTTCAGGATGTTCTGAGATGCCTCATCCTTCAGCGTCTCATTAAATTCATCCAGAATCAGGGTGATTTTTTTACTGGTTTCAGAAGCACCGGCGGCCAGCTGACGAATCTGAGGATTTTTATCATCCAGCAGCAGGAGTTGCTGAATGCCGACAAAATCATGAAAATAATCAATCAGTAAGTTTGCTTTTACCGTGATCGGATAATCCTCATCCAGGATATCGCGAATACCGTCATTGGCGTTATTCAGGCTGACAACCGACAGTGTGGCGCTGATGACCATCAGCAGAATGGAAAAGCCAAAAGCCACGAAGAGTTTCGTACTGATTTTAATGCTGCGCAGAAGCATCATTCCTCCGGATACTCAGTAAATGACTGGTTATCGGAAACTATAGAGAAAACTTTATCA
The DNA here is from genome assembly GCF_022819185.1 of Morganella sp. HSTU-ASny43. Taxonomy (NCBI): domain Bacteria; kingdom Pseudomonadati; phylum Pseudomonadota; class Gammaproteobacteria; order Enterobacterales; family Morganellaceae; genus Morganella; species Morganella sp. HSTU-ASny43. Next base: position 81,359 of record NZ_WSPG01000004.1, on the reverse strand, counting down.
ATTAATTAAATTAATTTATAAGCACATGACAATAACAGCAGAGATAACAACGGGTTGGTTTGGTTATTTTTCTTCGGGAGTGATCTTTCCGGGGGATTATTTCAGTGCTTAAGACCTTTGTTTTACGCTTTGTTGATGTTTTGTGCTGAGTTTTTATGTCAGTACGGCGCAAAAAATGAGGTAAAAACGCGCGGATTTCTTATTTTTTCCTGTCAGAAATCACGGGATATTTTGCTGAAAAATAAGAATTATTTTCTTTTTTATCCCGGAAGGGAGAATAAACGTGTTTTTTTCCCGGAAAATGAGATGGATTTTATGCTGCCGATTTACAGGTTGATTTTATAATCAGATTATAATGTACTGTATAGTACATTTTTGATATTAACCAGAGAGGCCTGCATGGAAAAGAATAAAAAAATCATTCGCGGCGGCACAATCATCACAATGGATGATGCCACCGGCGATATTATCAACGGCGCGATACTGATCGAGGGCAACCGGATCAGCGCAATCAGTGCGGATATACAGGCATTTGATCACCACACCGATGCGCAGGTGATTGATGCACAAGGGGCGATTGTCACTCCGGGCATGATCGATGCGCACCGCCATAACTGGATGGCACTGTTCCGTGGTGTTTCGGCGGAAGAGTCGTTACCGGCATTTCTTATCAATACCTTCCATGCATTCGGCGCAATGATGACGGCAGACAATATGTATGCGGCGGTTCTGAACGGTAATATCAGCGCTCTGAATGCCGGTACGACAACGGTTTATGAGGTGAATGACTGTGTTAACTCACCGGAACATGCCGCTAATGCTGTTGCTGCTATGAAGGACAGCGGCATCCGTGGTGTCTACGGCTATGGTATGCAGGTGTATGATTTTAAACCCGCCGGTTTTGCTTCCATGGATGCACGGCGTGATTGTGCCCGTGAGATCTCTGAAACCCTGTTCCGCGACCAGGATCGGCTGACAGCCGGGATGCTGATTTCCGATCCCGGTACGGTGCCGTTTGCTGAATCGGCAAAACAGATCCGTCTGGCGGATGGTCTCGGCCTGAAACACGCCTCACACACCGGGGCGGCCAAAACCTCGGTTCTGCTGCGTGGTTTGCGTGAACTGGACGACCACGGTTTACTGCTGCCGGGACATATCCACGCCCACAGTAACGGGCTGACCGGCGAAGACTGGAAACTGATCGCCAAAAGCGGCGGCCATGTGGCGAGCACGCCGTCCAGCGAGTTACAGATGGGGATGGGGTTCCTGCCTTATCAGCCTTGTGCGGAGTATGGGATCCCGTTTGCACTCGGAACGGATTTCACCGGTGTGACAACAGATGATCTGTTCACACAGATGAATATGGCACTGCAGATTGAACGTGCACTGGCGAATGAAAAAGTACATCAGCGCGATACTATGCCGTTTGAAATTACCCCGACTGTCCGCGAGGCTCTGCACTGGGCGACTCTCGGCGCAGCACAGGTGCTGGGCATGGAAAACGAGATCGGCTCGCTGGTGGCCGGGAAAAAAGCGGACATCATTATTATCCGCCACAGAGATGGTTTTGTGGCACCGGTGCACGCCGCAGGCAGTGTGGTGCAGATGACACATACCGGTGATATCGATACTGTGCTGGCCGACGGTGTGATCCGCAAACAAAACGGCATGCTGACCGGTTTTGATCTTCCGGAAGTGACCCGGTTATCCCGTAACGCTCTGGCTGAGCTGGAAACACGCATCCGCGACCGGAAAATCCTCAATGCACAGGAAGTGGAAGCGTTCTTCCGTCTGGCTGAGCGGATGGCCTCCTTCCACTTCGCACAGGCTTACAGTGATGAATTTTTTACTCAGGCGATGAATAAGGCCTGATGTGCAGTGCGCTGCGGCGGGCAGCGGTCTCTCTTAGTGATCCCGCCTTTTCGGGGATTCCGGTTTATTGCGGAATCCCCCTTTTTTATCTGTTTTACCAGTGAAGGGTCAGTGTGGTGGTTATCTGCCGGTCATTGCCCCAACTGCATGCTGCATCCGTAAAGCAGGCAGATACATAGTGTTTATTGAACAGGTTATTGATATTTAGCGCGATCTCCGCATCTTCAAGAGCCGGGAGGTTATCAAGCCGGTAGCGCAGCATCATATCCGCCACGGTATAGGCGGGAACAGTGAAGCTGTTGGCATCATCCCCCTGTGTTTTGCCGTTATAGCGTACGCCGCCGCCGATAGTCAGGCCGCTGAGCGGCGTGGTGTCAAAGGTATAATCTGTCCACAGAGAGGCGGTATGCGCCGGTACCATCGCGGGGTGATGATTGGTATTCTCCGCCTGCTGACGGAAACGGGTATCGGTATAAGCATAGCCGGCGATCAGGTTCCAGTTGTAGGTCAGCGCCGCTTTGGTTTCCAGCTCAATCCCCCGCGAACGGATTTTTCCGCCCTGCACACTGAAAAACGGATTCAGCGGGTCACGGTGCAGGTTATTGTCTTTGGTCAGCTCATAAACGGCGAGTGTGGCAGACAGCGCGGCATTTTCCGGCAGGTATTTCAGCCCGGCTTCATACTGTTTACCCCGTGACGGATCCAGCGGTTTGCCGCTGACCGTGGCCGCAGTACTTGGCTCAAAGGATTCGCTGTAGCTGAAATACGGAGCGAAACCATAAGGCAGCTGATAGTTCACACCGCCGCGCCAGGTAAACTCGTGGTCAGTCTGGTGATGAGTGGTATCACCGCTGATGTTATCGCGGCCGCGGGATTTGCTGGTGTTTTCGTCATAACGGCCGCCGAGGGTGAATGTCCAGTCCTTCAGAAAGAGCTGATCCTGGGCGTAGATCCCGATTTGGTGGTTTTTATTTATTGCTTTCGAATTTATCCCCGGGATGATTGTCAGATTGCCGTATTGCGGGGATCGCAGATCCAGCGGGGCAGCAACACCGACCTCATTAACCATCCGGTTGCGCAGCTGTGAGTAATCCACACCTGTCATCAGGGTATTGCGCCAGCCGTGGCCGCTGATGTTGTGGATGACATGGGTATCAGTGACCAGACCGGACAGCCGCTCGTCATTATGTATATGGCTGCGGGCAAGCGTTGATGAGAGATCCTGCTGCGGTACGCCGTAACAGGCCGCCGGATTGCTGCTGCATAGTCCGCTGCCGTAAATAGTGCGCCAGTTGGTGCTGATCTGCTGGTAACGCACGCCCTGATGCAGTGACCAGTTATCATTGAATGTATGATCAAACTGCCAGCCGATCAGCCGCTGCTGCCGTTCAAAGCGGTTATAGCCCGGCTCGCCTTCGTTAAAACCGGTCGGCAATTTCCCGGCAGCGCCGCCGTCAACGGTACCTTCACGCGGCAGCCAGCCGTAATAGCCGTTACGCGGCGCATTCATGGCCTGGGCGGTAAGCAGTAAAGAAGTGGCATCATCCGGCTGCCAGAGATAAGAACCCTGTAAAGCATAATACCGTTCCCGCTCCCCCTGTTGCTGTTGGTGCTGGTCATGCAGTGTGCCGGTCAGGCGGTAAGCCTGTGTTTCCTCATCATTCAGGGCATCACTGAGATCAAACCCGGTCTGCCACAGGTGGTGATTCCCCGCCTGTAAGCGGATTTCCCGCAGCGGGTTCATCTGCGGCCGTTTGGAGGTCATGGTGACCACGCCGCCCGGATTGGATTGCCCGTAAAGCACAGAAGCCGGGCCTTTCAGCACATCAATCCGCTGCATAAATTCCGGCAGCATCCTGCTTTCCGCATACATATCCCCCTGAACTTTTAATCCGTCCAGATAGATATTCTGGCTGACATTATGGAAGCCGCGCATCATCACACTGTCGAAAACGGATGAACTGCCGGAGGTGCCGGTCACTACGCCGGGTGTGTATCCCAGTGCCTGTTTCAGTGTGGCAGGATTGCGGGCGGTGATTTCCTCCTCACTGATCACGGAGACCGAGGAAGGGACTTTATTCAGCGGCGTGGCCGTTTTGGTGGCGCTGTCGCTGTGTGTGGCGCGGTATGTGCCGTTATTTTCCAGCGGACTGACGGCAGGCGGCGCGGCGGTGACCACGATTTCATCTTCAGCGGCGTGGCAGACACCGGCAACCAGTAAAGCCGCCAGCGAAAGCCGGAACAGGGAAGTGCGGTAAAGTGCAGTCATACATCTTATCTCATTGAATGATAATTATTACCGTCACAAAAGGCATGTGTGCGGATGACGGCTGTGATAAATAATGAAAAAGGCTGCCGGAGCAGCCATCAGGGTTAATACAGGTGATTACGCCGCATCATTCTGCGGATGCGGTTTCTTCAGGAAGAAGGCGAAAACCAGTGATAACAGACCGAGCAGCAGGCTCAGCCAGAATACGGCATGGATCCCCGACGCCAGTGCCGCGGTTGCTGTCTGCTGTGTTGCTGCCGCATCACGGTAAAAAGACATCAGAGAGATGGCCGATGCGGTACCGACGGCGCCGGCTACCTGATAAAAGGTATTCCAGACAGCAGAGCCATCAGCATATAACCGGGCGGGTAAAGCACTCATCGCGGTAGTCTGCGCGGGCATAATCACACAGGTGACACCCAGACACAGGAGCATAAAGGCGGCGACAATCTGCCACACCGGTGCATTCTCCCCGACGGCATACAGAAACAGCGCAGAACTCATCAGCATAAACAGGGAGCCGCAGACCACAAACGGGCGCGAGTCAAACCGGTTATAGAGAAAACCGATAAGTGGTGAGAACAGTACGTTGATAATATTGCCCGGCAGCAGCAGGATCCCGGCCATTGCCGCGCTCAGCATCAGCACATCTTTCAGGAATACCGGAAGAATAATCGCGGCGGAGAGCACACTCATCATGCTCAGGATCATCATGATCAGGCCAATAATAAACAGCGGATTACGGAACACATCCGGGTGGATCATCGGCATCGCCATGTGCGTCTGACGGCGGGCAAATACGGCAAGGCAGAGAACCCCCGCCAGCAGGGAACCCCAGACAGCGGGATCACGCAGGCTGTGTTCCGCCAGGATAGCCAGCCCGTAGATGATGCCGCTGAATCCGGCGGAGGAAAGCAGGAGAGACAAAATATCAATACGCGGTCTGGTGATATCACCAATCGGCGCAATAGACTTCACGGCAAGTAAAATGATGGCGGCATAGACCAGCGCACTGAGCCAGAAAATGGCATGCCAGCTGAACAAGGTGATAATAAAGCCGGAAATTGTCGGCCCCAGCGCCGGTGCCAGGGTAATGGCAATCCCCACCATTCCCATCACCATCCCGCGCTGATAGACCGGGAAAATGAGCAGTGCGGCACTCATCATCACAGGCAATATCACCCCGGTACCGACGGCCTGAATAACCCGCCCCAGAAGCAGTACCGCAAAACCGGGGGCCAGTGCGGCAATCAGACAACCGGCGAGCGACACACACAGCGCCGTGAGGATCAGTACCCTGGTATTAAACCAGCGCACCAGAAACGCCGACACCGGCACAAACACCGCCAGGGTCAGCAGATAGCCGGTCACCAGCCACTGTGCCTGACCGGCGGAGAGAGAGAACTGGCTCATCAGATTGGTGAGCGCCATATTTAATGCGGTTTCCCCGAACAGACCGGTAAATGTCCCGGCCATCAGTACGCTCAGCATCATTTTCGGGTAGCGTACCTGTATTGCTGCCTCTGTAGTCACATTCTTATCCTATTATTTCATCAACCAGGTTGACGAAAAGGAAAGTAACGCACTTTGCGACAATGGTCAACTTAGTTGACGAAGTGTTTTTGGTATACTGCACAAAAAGGAAAGGGGGAGCGCGTGAAAATTGCATTAAACGACCTGGATTTTATTGACCTTATCAGTGAGCGGCACACACTGCTCCGTGAGCGGATTGATGCGCTCTGGAATGTCCGGAGCGAAATTCACATGAGTAATTCGGAGTGGTACATTTTATCGAGGGTGTATGACCAGCCGGTATCCATAGCCGATATTTCCGCGACAGTGACCATCTCCCGTCAGGCGATTCATAAATTCATCCGACAGATGGAAGAGAAGGGATTAATCACCATCTTTGATGTTCAGGGCAGTAAAAAGCTCAAGGGGGTGAAAATGACACCGCACGGGCAGCAATGCTATGACGCTTATGAGGCCATCAAAACCGGATTGTGTGATGAAATTGGTGCTGCTGTCGGACAAGACAATCTCGCGCTGATCGTCCGGTTATTTCAGCAGCCCTGGTTTGATGAGAAACAGTAACGCCTTTTCTGCTGCCCGGAAAAGGCGTTTTCGTTCAGGTATGGTCTGCGGCAGAGAGGCGGGTGAACAGCCAGCGGAGCAGCACATCGGTCAGTGCGGCATCATCCGCCGGGTTCAGCTTTGCGGCTTCTTTCCGGAAATGCTGCCACAACACCCCATTCTGCCCGGGAATTTGCCGGTGCAGTCGCTGTGCTGCTTCCAGCTTGCCGCTGATATCCTGCGGATCCGGAAAAAGCGGCAGCGGCTGCCCGTACAGGCACAACAGGTCATCCTGCAGCTGTGAAATTTGTGACGGTACAAAATTCAGTAATTTCCCGCTGTGTATCAATGCCGGGGAATTCTCCGCCTGAACTGCCTGTAATGATTGATGTAATGCCTGTTGCAGTGCGTTCATTTCTCTCTCCTGATATCCGGGCTGCTGTACCGGGGATAGTAGCGGACAGGAAAATCAATGCTTCGCTGCCCGGCGAAATATCTGCGGTTATCATGGAAGAGGAAAAGAAACAGAACACTCCGGTTGTTGCTTTTTAATTGTGCTTATCCCGGGGAGAGGAAAAGGGGGGATTAAAATTTCTCATATAATCATGCATATAAGAAGCTTCCATATAATAATAGATACTGATTATCCATATATAACTCCCTTTATATTCTGAACAGCGGTGCGTACAGAATCCTGTCCGCTGCGCAAGCCGTTACAGTATTATTAAACACAGCGGGGAAGTGAAAAACAATGAGGTGGAATTACTTATGATAAAGGCAACAAAAAAGCCCTTTCAGTTATCCTGAAAAGGCTTTTCGATTCAATGCATTAAACGGTATTACTTAGTTCATGCCGTATTTTTTCAGTTTTTTACGCAGAGTACCGCGGTTGATACCCATCATCAGGGCAGCGCGGGTCTGGTTACCACGGGTGTATTGCATCACCATGTCCAACAATGGCTGTTCAACTTCAGCCAGTACCAGCTCATACAGTTCATTAACATCCTGACCGTTTAATTGAGCAAAATAGTTCTTCAGTGCTTGCTTAACTGAGTCACGTAACGGCTTTTGAGTTACCTGATCTTGTGAATTTACAGTAGCAACGGTTAGTACGTCAGAATTTACGCGTTGTTCGAACATAGTTCTGTCAGCTCTTTTCTTTATTTACGCAAAAAATTTTCAAAATATGCCTCCAACGCCTCCAGCTGTTCGCCGGCATCCTCAATGGCGTTGAATGTGCGCCGAAACTGAACATCAGGTGCATGTTCCTGCATATACCAGGAAACGTGCTTGCGGGCTATGCGGGCTCCCTTGCTTTGACCGTAAAAGTCGTGCAATTCCCGCACATGCTCACACATTATGCGTTTCACCTCTGCACCGGGCAGGGGCGGCAACAGTTCGCCTGTGTCCAGATAGTGCTGGATTTCCCGGAAGATCCAGGGTCTTCCCTGAGCAGCACGACCAATCATCAGCGCGTCTGCGCCGGTGTAGTCCAGTACTGCTCTGGCTTTAAGCGGGTCAGTAATGTCGCCATTGGCAATAACCGGGATGGCAACAGTCTGCTTAACTGTCCGGATGTTGTCGTATTCGGCTTCACCATTAAACAGACAGGCGCGGGTCCTGCCATGGATCGTAAGAGCCTGAATACCGCAACGCTCGGCCAATTGGGCAATCGTGACACAGTTCCGTTCTTCCGGTGACCAGCCGGTGCGAATTTTCAGTGTGACGGGCACGTCCACCGCATTAACCACCGCTTTCAGAATCTCTTCCACCAGCGCCGGATAACGCAGCAGGGCGGAGCCTGCCAGCTTACGGTTCACTTTTTTTGCCGGACACCCCATATTGATATCGATGACCTGCGCACCACCGGCAACATTAATCTTTGCCGCGGCCGCCATTTCACCGGGATCATTACCGGCTATCTGCACAGAACGGATACCTGGCTCATCACTGTGTACCATGCGTAATCTCGATTTGTCCGTCTTCCAGACCTGAGGGTTGGAAGAGAGCATCTCTGAGACGGCCATACCCGCGCCCATTTCATAGCACAACGACCGGAAAGGCCGATCGGTGATGCCTGCCATAGGGGCCGCGATAAGGCGGTTTTTCAACTGGTATTGTCCGATACGCATAGACGAAGAAGTGTGGCCATACTGTGACTGCAAGGGCGCGTATATTACGCATTTTTTCAAAGATATGAAAGGACAAACTTTGAGCAAATCGACCTTTACGGCGAAATTTTTTTTATTGCTTTTTTCAGATTTTATTAATTAATGTTTTGTAACAATAAGTTAGCGTAAAATAGCATACAGTGCGGTTTTCTGATTTAATTTTCAGAATAAAATGCGTTTGCGTGAAACTGCTTAAAATATATTCACTGAATCACGCAAATGCACGATTTATATACCAAAAAGTAAGAATATCAGCCGCGTTTTGTCGCGGTAATCCGGCACCATTCTTCTTTTTCGGCAATCTCATCAATCTCAAAGACGTCACGGTAAGCATCTGCCACACCTTCTGCCTGAGTGGCGAGCACACCGGATAACCCGAGTAATCCGCCGGCCTGCGGCAGTGCGCCGATCACCGGCGCCAGTTCACGCAGCGGACCGGCCAGGATATTGGCCACCACAACGTCCGCAGAGAGCGTCTGAGGCTTTTTATCAGAGAGGTAAAGGGTCAGCCTGTCTGAAACGCCGTTGCGCTCTGCGTTGTCCCTGCTGGCCTGAATCGCCTGCGGATCGATATCGATACCGATAGCTTCTTTCGCACCCAGTTTCAGGGCGGCGATCGCCAGGATCCCGGAGCCGCAGCCGAAATCGATCACGGTTTTACCGTTCAGATCCAGCCCGTCGAGCCATTCCAGGCACAGAGAGGTGGTAGGGTGGGTACCGGTGCCGAATGCAAGGCCGGGATCGAGCATAACATTGACCGCATCCGGGTCAGGGATTTCACGCCAGCTCGGGCAGATCCACAGGCGCTGACCGAAACGCATCGGGTGGAAGTTATCCATCCACTCGCGTTCCCAGTCTTTGTCTTCAATCTGTTCGATCTTATGGACAAAGTTTTCGCCGAGCAGCGGGTGCTGCTGTAATTGCGCAACAACGGCTTTCATGTCCGTTTCAGCGTCATACAGGCCGATCACGTCGGTGTCGCCCCACAGGCGGGTTTCCCCCGGCAGCGGTTCAAAAATCGGGGTGTCGTGGCTGTCCTGAAAGGTAACGGAGACCGCACCGGTTTCAGTCAGTTCATCACCGATAACTTCGGCATCAGCACCGGTGGAATTTAATCGTATTTGGATCCAGGGCATAACATACTCTTTATAAAAAGCTCTTTATAAAAAAGCCCCTGTTTGACAGGGGCCTGAGAAAGAAAAGCGACAGAAAATCAGACCTCGTGCAGGCCGAGTTTCTTCTCCAGATAATGGATGTTGGTGCCGCCTTTACAGAAGTTCTCATCATTCATAATCAGCTGGTGCAGCTCGATATTGGTTTTGATACCGTCGATAATCAGTTCCGCCAGCGCATTCTTCATACGGGCGATAGCAATTTCGCGGGTTTCACCATAGGTGATGAGCTTACCGATCATTGAATCATAATACGGCGGTACAGTATAACCGGCGTAAATATGAGACTCCCAGCGGACACCGAAACCACCCGGAGAGTGGAAGCGGGTAATTTTGCCCGGGCTCGGTAAGAAGGTGTGCGGATCTTCGGCATTGATACGGCATTCGATCGCGTGACCTTTTACTTTGATATCTTCCTGTTTCACAGAGAGCGGCAGGCCGGATGCGACACGCAGCTGCTCTTTGATCAGGTCAACACCGGTGATCATTTCAGTAACCGGGTGCTCTACCTGAATACGGGTGTTCATTTCGATGAAATAGAACTCGCCGTTTTCAAACAGGAACTCAAAGGTACCGGCACCACGGTAGCCGATATCGATACAGGCTTTGGCACAGCGTTCGCCGATGCTTTTGCGCAGCGCCGGAGTGATACCCGGTGCAGGGGCTTCTTCCACCACTTTCTGGTGACGGCGCTGCATGGAGCAGTCGCGTTCCGCCAGATAAACAGCATGGCCCTGACCATCCGCCATAACCTGGATTTCAACGTGACGCGGGTTCTCAAGGAATTTTTCCATGTAAACCATGTCGTTGTTGAAAGCCGCTTTGGCTTCGGCTTTGGTCATTGCAATCGCTTCTTCCAGATCTTCATCATTGCGGACAACGCGCATACCGCGTCCGCCGCCGCCGCCGGAGGCTTTGATGATGACCGGGAAACCGATACGTTTGGCAATGGTGTGGTTCAGCGGCATATCGTCGCTGAGCGGGCCGTCAGAGCCCGGCACACACGGAACACCGGTTTCTTTCATCGCGCGGATAGCAGAAACTTTGTCGCCCATCAGGCGGATGGTTTCAGCTTTCGGGCCGATAAAAGCGAAGCCGGAGCGTTCAACCTGCTCGGCAAAATCAGCGTTTTCAGATAAGAATCCGTACCCCGGGTGGATGGCCTGTGCGCCGGAAATTTCAGCAGCAGAGATAATGGCCGGGATATTCAGATAACTTTTCGCAGAGGCTGCCGGACCGATGCAGATGGTCTCGTCAGCCAGCAGAACGTGTTTTAAATCACGATCCGCAGAAGAGTGAACAGCAACCGCTTTGATCCCGAGCTCTTTACAGGCCCGCAGGATCCGCAGTGCAATTTCACCCCGGTTGGCAATAAGGATTTTTTCCAGCATGATTCGCCCCGTTATTCGATGACGACCAGTGGCTCGTCAAATTCGACAGCATCGCCGTCTTTTAACAGAATTGCTTTAACCACACCGGCTTTGTCAGCTTCGATCTGGTTCATCATTTTCATGGCTTCGACGATGCACAGGGTGTCACCGACATTGACCTGTTTACCGACTTCAATAAAGGCTTTCGCATCCGGGCTTGGTGAACGGTAGAACGTACCCACCATCGGAGAGCGGACCACATGGCCGGCAATCTCTTTTTCCGGCGCCGGATCAGCAAGACCTGCGGATGGTGCAACAGCGGCTGCCAGGGCAGGCTGCTGAACAGGTGCGCTGTATTGCTGTGGTACGGCCATAGCCTGAACCGGTAAAGCGCGGCTGATGCGTACTGACTCTTCGCCTTCAGAAATTTCCAGCTCAGAAATACCGGACTCTTCGACCAGCTCGATCAGTTTTTTTATTTTACGAATATCCATGAGATGATTCCGTACTCTTAGTGTTGAGTTAATTGTGACAGACGGTGAACCGCTGCCTGTAAAGCATAACGGTAGCCTTCCGCACCCAGCCCGCAGATAACGCCGGTGGCGATATCAGAAAGATAAGAGTGGTGACGGAACGGCTCCCGTGCGTGTACATTCGACAGATGGATCTCGATAAACGGGATGCTGACGGCCAGCAGGGCATCACGCAGAGCCACACTGGTGTGAGTGAATGCGGCCGGGTTTATCAGAATAAAATCGGTGTTTCCCCGTGCAGCATGAATTCTGTCGATGAGTTCGTGCTCGGCGTTGGATTGCAGGTGGCTTAGTGTAACGCCACACTGACCGGCATCGCGGGTCAGCGTTGTAACGATATCCGCGAGAGTGAGCGTCCCGTATTTATCGGGTTCCCGCGTGCCCAGCAGGTTAAGATTCGGGCCGTTCAGTAACAATATATGATAACTTTCGGTCATCCTGCTGCCATCTCCTGCAATCTAACGTAAACGCACAAGATAACGCGATGTTAATGTGTTGTCACCTTTTTCTCACCACCGGTAATATTAATTATTACGGAGGAAGGGCGACATTATAAACATTTCATTGCAGTTCGCAGCAAAATACTGGTCTGAACAGACCGGAACCGGCACAAGGCTGACCAGTTAATCATACGTATTATCTGTCTGCATCCTGTATCCGTTTGCTGATAGTAGTCTGCCTGCCGGTCTTTTAACAGGTACGCCCGGAGGTCAGGATGCTTTTCTGCCGGTGTGCTCACATAACCGGCATTCCGGAGGCGGATCTTACGTAAGATGAACAGCGCAGGAATAAGCCGTTGTGAATAGTTGTCTGCCGTTGTGGTGCGTTATAGTGCATCCGCACCGGCAGATTGGCAAGTCCCGGAAATATTATGGCGCTGAATACGGACAGAACGGGATATAACGGGTCTGTATCCGGGATACGGATATTTATATTTCAGGTTATTTTGAGATTATTCTGAGTAAAGGGTGCTGCTGATTCATCATAATCCGGTGAATAACCCGGTATTTTTGCCGTCTTATCTGTGATTAAGCGGATGGTTTTAATGCGAAGATAGAGGTAGCGGGCGTCAGGCCGATTGTAAGATTGCGTATATTATATAGAATCCGGTTGAACTTGATGCATAGTTACAGGTCAACTGTTCGGAAGTTTGCAGGAATTAATGAAAAAAGAGGGCAACTGCCGGATTTTTTACATTAATTTTAATCTGCCTGCGCGTATTTCCTCAAATATGTGAAAAAGTCTGCGTTTTTATGCAGCTTTATACTGCGCAGTATATAAAAATTATCTAGAATAGACCGCTCCCTGATGTGATGTGGACACGCTGTTGGCAAGGTGCAATCTGTGGCTTGTCGCAAAGAAACGTGGTTGGTAAAGTAGACGGGTTTTTCCCCGTCCCCGGCTTGCAGGATTATCCTTTTGTATGTTTAAAAAAATTCGTGGCATGTTTTCCAACGACCTGTCGATTGACCTGGGTACAGCCAATACCCTGATTTATGTCAAAGGACAAGGCATTGTTCTGGATGAACCGTCTGTCGTGGCTATCCGCCAGGATCGTCCGGGTTCAACCAAAAGTGTTGCTGCTGTTGGTCATGAGGCCAAACGCATGCTGGGTCGTACCCCCGGCAATATCGCAGCAATCCGTCCGATGAAAGACGGTGTTATCGCTGACTTTTTTGTGACCGAGAAAATGCTCCAGCATTTTATCAAACAGGTTCACAGTAACAGTTTTATGCGCCCGAGCCCGCGTGTTCTGGTGTGTGTGCCGGTCGGTGCAACCCAGGTTGAACGCCGTGCCATCCGTGAATCCGCGCTCAGCGCCGGTGCACGTGAAGTTTATCTGATTGAAGAGCCGGTTTCGGCGGCTATCGGTGCCGGTTTACCGGTATCAGAAGCGACCGGTTCCATGGTGGTGGATATCGGCGGCGGTACTACCGAAGTGGCGGTTATCTCCCTGAACGGTGTGGTTTATTCCTCCTCTGTCCGCATCGGCGGCGACCGTTTCGACGAAGCTATCATTAACTATGTGCGCCGTAACTATGGTTCACTGATTGGTGAAGCAACCGCAGAACGCATCAAACACGAAATCGGTTCGGCTTACCCGACTGACGAAGTGCTTGAGATTGAAGTCCGCGGCCGTAACCTGGCTGAAGGGGTTCCGCGCGGTTTCACCCTGAACTCCAACGAAATTCTGGAAGCTCTCCAGGAGCCGCTGACCGGTATTGTCAGTGCTGTCATGCTGGCGCTGGAACAGTGTCCGCCGGAGCTGGCATCCGATATCTCCGAACGCGGAATGGTGCTGACCGGTGGCGGCGCTCTGCTGCGTAACCTGGATCGCCTGCTGATGGAAGAAACCGGGATTCCGGTGATCGTCGCGGAAGATCCGCTGACCTGTGTCGCCCGCGGCGGCGGCAAAGCACTTGAGATGATCGACATGCACGGCAGCGATCTTCTCAGTGAAGAATAAGCGGACTCCCGTCCGTTCAATACTGCAGGCCGGGGGAGTCCGCTCCCCCAGCTCGCCGGATACACACTCTGTCTTCCCGGACGGAATTACTGTAGTGCCTGATATCGCATCCTATGAAGCCGATTTTTAGCCGGGGGCCTTCCCTTCAGATTCGCATTGTTGTTGCGGTTATTTTTGCCATCGGACTGATTGTGGTTGATAACCGGATTGATGCTTTTACCAAAATCCGTAACTATCTGGATACGGCGGTTAGCCCGTTCTATTTTTTAGCCAACGGCCCGCGTCAGTTACTGGACGGTATCTCTGATAACTTTGCCACCCGCGAGCAGCTGGAATTTGAAAACCGCGCTCTGCGCCAGGAATTGCTGGTTAAAAGCAGTCAGAATCAGCTGCTTGAACAATTTAAGCAGGAAAATGCCCGGCTGCGTGAACTGCTCGGTTCACCGCTGCGTCAGGATGAGCACATGATGGTCACTCAGGTGATGGCGGGAGCCAACACCCCGTACCGTGACCAGGTGGTGATCGACAAAGGCAGCCGTGACGGCGTGTATGACGGCCAGCCGGTGATCAGTGATAAAGGCGTGGTGGGACAGGTGATTGCCGTGTCTCAGTTAACCAGCCGTGTTCTGCTGATCTGCGATACCACCCACGCACTGCCGATTCAGGTGCTGCGTAACGACATTCGCGTCATTGCATCCGGCACCGGATGTACTGACGATTTACAGCTTGAACCACTGCCGAACAATATTGATATCCGCGTGGGGGATGTGCTGGTCACCTCCGGCCTAGGCGGCCGTTTCCCGGAAGGTTACCCGGTCGGGATTGTCTCTTCGGTAAAAGTGGATAATCAGCGCGCTTATACCATTATCAGTGCCAAACCGACGGCTGACCTTCAGCGTCTGCGTTATCTGCTCTTATTATGGGGCGGAGACAGCAACCCGCGTGAGCCTTCCGGCCCGTCTGAGGTGTACCGCGCGGCCAACGAACGTATCATGCAGGTTATGCCGCAGGTGATCCCGTCTGTTCAGACGCCGGAAACTGACCCGGCTGCGGCAGCCCCGGACGCACCTGCCGCTCCGGCACCTTCCGCCGGTACGACTCCGCCGAAACCGGCCGGGCCGAAGCCTGCACAGCCAAAACCGGCAGACACACCGGCCACTGCCGCACCGGCCGCTCAGGATCCGGCTGCTGATTCCGCACCGGCCCGGCCGCTGAGGATGAGGCCGCAACAATGAATACCTACCGGGGACAAAACCGGATTATTGTCTGGCTCTCCTTTCTGATAGCACTGGTATTGCAAATCATGCCCTGGCCGGAGCAGATTCAGTTTTACCGTCCGTCGTGGGCGATGCTGTTTCTTATCTACTGGGTGATGGCGCTGCCGCACCGGGTCAGTGTCGGCTCCGCTTTCTTTCTCGGCATGATCATTGACCTGATTGAAGGTTCCACGCTCGGCGTGCATGCCCTGAGCCTGTCTATCGTCACCTATCTGGTCTCATTCAGACATCAGCTGCTGCGCAATATGGCGCTGTGGCAGCAGTCGCTGGTCATTATGGTGCTGTCAGTGCTGATGCAGTTCTTTGTTTTCTGGTCAGAATTTTTATTGTCCGATATTGTGTTTCATCCGGAAGTCTTCTGGAACAGTCTGGTCAATGGTATCTTATGGCCATGGATTTTTTTATTACTGCGTAAGACCCGCCGTCACTTTTCTGTTCATTAATCAGGGAACGGCGGCGTGATACGTTAACAAAACGTCAGGACCCCTGAATGCTGCCGATTTACCTTGCTTCAACCTCTCCCCGCCGCCGGGAACTTATCCGGCTGCTGAATGTTCAGTGTGAAACACTCTCCCCCTGTATCGATGAAATCCGCCGTGACGGTGAACCCGCTGCGGATTACGTGGAGCGCCTGGCGCGGGAGAAAGCACAGGCCGGGGTGGCGCTGGCAGCGGAAGAGAGGCCGGTTATCGGCTCTGATACCATTGTGGTGCTCGGTGGTGATATCCTGGAGAAGCCCAGTGATGCGGCACATGCCTTTACCATGCTCAGTGCACTATCCGGCTGCACACATCAGGTGATGACGGCGGTCGCGGTTTCTGACCGTTTCCGGACACTGAGCACACTGATTGTGACGGATGTGACATTCCGCCGGTTATCAGATGACGAAATAAACGAGTATATTCAGACAGGTGAGCCGATGGACAAAGCCGGTGCTTACGGCATCCAGGGCCTGGGCGGACGCTATGTCCGTAAAATTAACGGTAGCTATCATGCTGTGGTGGGATTACCGTTAGTGGAGACCGAAGAATTAATTAAACGGTACACGGATACCCTGAACGGGGTTGTACCGGAACATATTGACGGGAAAGAAATACCATGACAGCCGAGCTTTTAGTCAACGTGACCCCGTCTGAAACACGGGTCGCTTATATTACCGGCGGGATCCTGCAGGAAATTCATATTGAGCGCGAGGCTAAACGCGGTATCGTCGGCAATATCTATAAAGGGCGTGTGAGCCGGGTGCTGCCCGGTATGCAGGCGGCCTTTATCGATATTGGCCTGGATAAAGCAGCCTTTCTGCATGCCTCGGATATTATGCCGCACACGGAATGTATTTCCGGGGATGAAAAAGAGAAATTCCGCACCCGCGATATCGGGGAACTGGTCCATCAGGGGCAGGATATTATTGTGCAGGTGGTCAAAGATCCGCTGGGCACCAAAGGTGCGCGTCTGACCACCGATATCACGCTGCCGTCCCGCTACCTGGTGTTTATGCCGGGCGCCTCTCACGTAGGGGTTTCCCAGCGCATTGAGAGCGAAGAAGAGCGCGAGCGCCTGAAAAACATTGTGGCGGGTTATTGTGATGAGGACGGCGGTTTTATTATCCGCACAGCAGCGGAAGGGGTCGGGGAAGAAGAACTGACTTCTGATGCCGCGTTCCTGCGCCGGTTGTGGACCAAAGTTATCCAGCGCAAAAAACGCAATACCACCCGTACCAAAATCTACGGTGAACTGGCGCTGGCACACCGCATTCTGCGGGATTTTGCCGGTGAGTCACTCGACCGCATCCGGATTGACTCCCGCCTGAGCTTTAAAGAGTTACAGGAATTTGTGGATGATTACATCCCGGAAATGACCGCCAAACTGGAACTGTACCAGGGCAGTCAGCCGATTTTTGATCTCTATGATACCGAAAATGAAATCCAGCGGGCGATGGAGCGCAAGGTCGAAATGAAATCAGGCGGATACCTGATTATCGACCAGACGGAGGCGATGACCACCATCGATATCAACACCGGTGCGTTTGTCGGGCACCGCAATCTGGAAGAAACTATTTTCAATACCAATATCGAGGCCACCCAGGCGATTGCGCGGCAGTTACGTCTGCGCAACCTCGGTGGTATCATTATCATTGATTTCATTGATATGACCGATGAGGATCACCGTCGCCGGGTGCTGAGTTCGCTGGAACTGGCGCTGGCCAAAGATCGCGTGAAGACCACTATCAACGGTTTTTCACAGCTCGGACTGGTGGAGATGACCCGCAAACGCACGCGGGAGAGCCTCGAACATGTCCTGTGCGAGAAATGCCCGACCTGTCAGGGGCGCGGCAGTGTCCGCTCGGTGGAAACGGTCTGCTATGAAATTCTGCGCGAGATTGTCCGCGTGCACCATCTGCTGGATGTTGATCGCTTCCTCGTCTATGCCTCACCGGCAGTGACTGAGGCATTGCAGGGGGATGAATCCCATGCCCTGGCAGAGGTGGAGATTTTTGTCGGTAAACAGGTTCAGGTTCGCGCCGAACCGCTCTACAGCCAGGAACATTTTGATGTCGTCATGATGTAATTCATTGGCGGTATACTGCCGGATATAAGCGGATATCCGGTTCCGCCGGCCTTGACAGCTGCAGGAGAAGGAGAGCCAGTGAGGCGACTGCCCGGGATTTTACTGACATGTGTGATTGTGATGGTGATTGCTGCAGCACTGGTGCTCGGCGGTCTGCGCTATCTGTTGCCTCAGATTAATGAATACCGCCCGCAGATCGAACAAAAACTCTCACAAATGACCGGTGCCACGGTCAGAATCGGTGAAATCAGCGGCCGCTGGCAGGGATTCGGCCCGGCGCTGACACTCCGTGACCTGACTGTTACCGCTCCGGACGCGGACATTTCAGCCGAAAAAATCGACCTATCCCTGGATATCTGGCGGACGTTATTCCGTTTTCAGGTCAGTTTCCGTGATCTGACATTCTGGCACATGAAGCTGGATTACAAACAGCCGCTGAGCAGTGACGGCAGCAGTATTGAAACCGATGATGCGATGTCCGGTCTCTGGCTGGAGCGCTTTGATAATTTTGATCTGCGCGACAGTGAAATCCGTTTTCTCACACCGTCCGGCGATCCTGCCACTTTGCTGGTTTCCCGTCTGTCATGGCTCAATCAGAGCAAACGCCACCGCGCTCAGGGGGAGATCAGTCTCTCCTCGGTGAATAACCCGCGCGGCTGGCTGCAGGTGCGTCTGGATCTGCGGGATGTGAACGGTCTGCTGGATGAGGGAACGGTCTACCTCCAGGCGGATGATATTGATATGACGCCGTGGTTCAGCCGCTGGCTGCGTGATAACACCGGGCTGAACAAGGCCGGTTTCAGCCTGGCCGGCTGGATGACGGTGGAGAAAGGGACGATAACCCGGGGCCTGGTCAGACTGAACTCCGGCGAGGCGGACTGGCTGGTCGGCAAGGACACGCACACCCTGGAAGTTCAGGATCTTCTGGTGCAGATGCGCCGCCAGGGGGAAGGCTGGCTGTTTAATATCCCGGATCTGCTGAATCTGAAAACTGACGGGCAGCAGTGGCCGGAGGGCAGTCTGTCACTGCTTTATATCCCGCCGTCGGCCAAATACGGCGGCAATCCGCATCTGCGTATCCGCGCCAATGATATTGAGCTGGCGCGTCTGAGCAGCATTGTGCCGACGTTCTCTTTCCTCACCAATGATATTGTTAAAGCCTGGCAGGAGCGCGAGCCGTCAGGTCTTATCCGCGATTTTGCCCTTGATATCACCCCGGCCGCCCCGGAAAACCTCGAACTGGATGTTTCCTGGCAGGATGTCAGCTGGAAAGCACGGGAGGAATTACCGTCGGTATCTCATTTCAGCGGCGTATTACGCGGCGGACAGGCACGCGGCATTCTGCGTTTTGCCCTCGATGACAGTGTGCTGGACTACCGCCCGATGTTTACCGCACCGTTGGCGGTATCAGAAAGCCGCGGACAGGTGCAGTGGAATAATACGGACGGCAACTTCAGCCTCTGGAGTGATAATTTAGATCTGCAATCCGGCGCGCTGCGGGCGAATGGCAACTTCCGCTATCAGCATGATAAGGACCGGCCGCCGTCTCTCGGGATCCTCGGCGGCGTGACCCTGACGGATGCCGGGGAAGCCTGGCGCTATTTCCCGGTACCGCTGATGGGGGAATTCCTGAGCGAATACCTGACACAGGCACTGATTGCCGGGAAAGCGGAAAATGCCACGGTGATATTTCAGGGTAACCCGGCAGACTTCCCGTTCCGCAAAAACGAAGGGCAGTTCCAGATTTGGGTACCGCTGCGTGACGCCACCTTTAAATATGATCAGGAATGGCCTGCCCTGATAAACATGGATGCGGATCTGAACTTCCATAACCAGGGTCTGTGGATCAGTGCACAGGAAGCAAAACTGGGCGAGGCCACCGCCCGCAATCTGAAAGCGGATATTCCGGATTTCATGGTTGAGCGCCTCTATATTCAGTCTGATATTGAAGGCAAAGGCGAATCACTGGGTAAATATTTTGATCAGACACCGATGAAAAGCTCTATCGGCAATACCCTGGAGCAGCTGAAAATCGGTGGTGAGGTTAAGGGTGATCTTAAACTGGAAATCCCGCTTAACTTCAATGAGATGGTGCGGGCGACCGGGCATGTTAATCTGAAAAATAATGATATTGATGTGGTGCCGCTCGGCAGCACACTCAAAGGTGTCAGCGGACAATTCCGCTTTGATAACGGCGACCTGGAAAGTGACCGCATCACGGCGCACTGGTTCGGTCAGCCGCTGAATATCCGCTTTACCACTAAAGAAAACCCGTCTGATTTTGCCGTCAATATCGATCTGGACGGTAACTGGCAGATGAAGGGCATCGACGGCATACCGGCGGCCATAAAACAGCACGTAACCGGTTCGTTCCCGTGGACAGGGGTGGTGAACATTGCCCTGCCGCAGAAAGGGGAAATGAGCTACACCGTGGATCTGGAAGGTCAGACCGGCAAACTGACCAGCAGCACCTTACCGGCTGTCCGGCGCTGGGCGGCGGAGAGCGGCACACTGAATGTGCATGCCACCGGGACAGAACACACCCTGAAAGCCGGGGGAACCGTCGGCAAATCGTTCAGCGTCCTGACGGACTGGCGGCTCGGCGATATTCTCACGCTTAATGGTGCGGCAATCGTTCCGGGCACAAAAGTGCCGGAGAAAGTCACGCCGGATGTTATCAGTATTGCCCTGCCGCCGATCAGCGGTGAGGAGTGGGTCGGTGCGCTGGCCGTTGCCGGTCAGAATCACCAGCAGCCTGCCTCACTGAAACTGCCGGGAAATATTGATATTTCCGCCCCGTATGCGGATTTTGCCGGACAGCGCTGGAATCAGGTGAAACTGCGTATTCATCCGCAGGAAAACGGCTGGCTGCTCAGTTCGGACAGTCAGGAGCTGCGCGGGGATATCCGCATTCCGGCTTCCGGACCGTGGCAGGCAAGTATTGATTATCTCTACTATAATCCGGAGTCGATTCAGAATGCGCTGCCGGAATCGCAGCGTAATCAAACCACCAAAACGGATTACCGCGTCGGCAGCTGGCCTGCGGTCACACTGCGCTGTGAAGCCTGCTGGGTGAGCGGCCTGAATATCGGTACGGTGAATGCGAAAGTCTGGCCGGAAAATAACTCTCTGGTGCTGGATGCGGCAACCGTCAAAAACAGTGCCAGTGAACTGACACTCAGCGGCCGCTGGGATGCCGGTCCGGAGCCATTGTCGCACTTTAAAGGTCAGTTTAAGGGGCCGGTCTTTGATAATATGGCCGCCTATTTCGGGGTACTGGTGCCTATCACCGGCTCACCGTTCAATGTGGATTTTGACCTGAGCTGGCGGGATGTTCCCTGGTCGCCGGATGTGGCAACCCTGAACGGTATTATCAGCACGTCGCTCGGCAAAGGGGCGATTGAACGGATGGGCGGCGGTAATGCCGGTAAACTGCTGCGGCTCGTCAGTTTTGATGCATTACTGCGCAAATTACAGCTCGATTTCACGGATACTTTCAGTAATGACTTCGTTTTTGACAGCATACGCGGTAAAGGCGTGATAAAAGATGGTATTTTAAAGACAACCGATACCCGCGTGGACGGATTAATGGCGGATATCAGCTTTAGCGGTTCAGTTTATCTTGTGGAGCGTCGTATTGATATGTCGGTGGTTGTCACACCGGAACTCTCTGCGACGGTCGGGGTGGCGACAGCCTTTGTGGTTAACCCGATAGCCGGAGCGGCAGTCTTTGTGGCCAGTAAGGTGCTCGGCCCGCTCTGGAGTAAAATTTCGGTGATACGGTATCACCTGAGCGGCAGTTTAGAAGAGCCGAAGATAGATGAAGTTTTGCGTCAGTTAAAGGAGACCCGGGAATGAAAAACGCAAATGTGGCTTTATTGCAGCTGTGCAGCGGCACAAATATTAAACACAATTTGGCGCAAATCGAACAACAGATCAAACAACTGCCTGATAATATCAAGCTGGTGATGACACCGGAAAATGCGCTGATTTTTGCATCAGGCAACACCTATCAGAAGTATGCGGAAGTGCAGGGCGAAGGCCCGCTGCAGTCAGCGGTGGCTGATATGGCGCGCCGCTACGGGGTGTGGATCCTGGTCGGCTCAATGCCGATGATCAGCCGTGAAGACCCGGCGCGTATCACCAGCAGCAGCCTGCTGTTTGATGATAAAGGGGAAATCAAAGCCCGTTACGATAAAATTCACATGTTTGACGTGAATATCGATGATGAGCAGGGTTCATACAATGAATCAAAAATCTTCCAGCGCGGCGAGCACATCACCGTGGTGGATACCCCGGTGGGTCGTCTCGGTATGACCATCTGTTATGATCTGCGTTTCCCGGGCCTGTTTCAGGCACTGCGTGAGCAGGGCGCTGAGATTATCTCTGTTCCGGCGGCCTTTACCCGGCTGACCGGCAAATCTCACTGGGAGCCGCTGCTGCGCGCCCGTGCGATTGAAAACCAGTGCATTATCCTGGCACCGGCACAGGTCGGTGTACACGGTACCCGCCGCACATGGGGACACACCATGGCCGTTGACGGCTGGGGCAAAGTGATGAAGAAAAATACGGATGCGGTGGCCGCCATCGGCGTGGATATCCGTCCGGACAGCTTAACCTCAATGCGTGAGCAGATCCGCGTGGTGAAACATAACCGTTTCCGCCCGCAGCTGACTTCACTGATTGAGAAAAACACCACAGGTAAAGAGTAAATTATGAGTTTTTCAACTGTCAGCAATCATCTGCTGACCGCCCATGATCTTGATGAACAGGATCTCTTTTCTGTCCTCACACAGTTAGCGGATCGCCATATTGATTATGGCGATCTGTACTTCCAGAGCAGTTTTCATGAAGCCTGGGTGCTGGAAGATAAAATTATCAAAAACGGCTCTTACAATATTGACCAGGGTGTCGGGATCCGCGCTGTCAGCGGCGAGAAAACCGGCTTTGCCTATGCGGATCAGATAAGTCTGACCGCATTACAGCAGAGTGCATCCGCCGCCCGCAGTATTGTCCGTGAGCAGGGTAACGGTAAGGTGCAGAGCCTGCACCGTGTCAATAACACGGCACTCTATGCTGCACTCGATCCGCTGCGCGCAATGCCGCGTGAGGAAAAAATCGCGCTGCTGCACCGCCTTGACCGTGTGGCCCGTGCGGAAGATCCGCGAGTGCAGGAAGTGAATGCCAGCCTGACCGGTGTCTATGAAGAAGTGCTGGTAGCTGCCACTGACGGCACACTGGCGACGGATATCCGTCCGCTGGTGCGCCTGTCTGTCAGTGTGCTGGTGGAAGAGGACGGTAAACGCGAACACGGCGGCAGCGGCGGCGGCGGTCGTTTCGGTTATGAATATTTCCTCGGTACGGAAGACGGTGAGATCCGCGCAGACCATTTTGCCCGCGAAGCGGTGCGCATGGCGCTGGTGAATCTCTCTGCTGTTGCGGCACCGGCCGGGTTAATGCCGGTTGTGCTGGGCGCGGGCTGGCCGGGCGTGTTACTGCATGAAGCGGTCGGTCATGGCCTGGAAGGAGATTTCAACCGCCGTGGTGCTTCGGTATTCAGCGGAAAAATCGGTCAGCAGGTCACATCATCACTCTGTACCATTGTTGATGACGGTACTATCGGTGATCGCCGCGGGTCACTGGCAATTGATGATGAAGGGGTGCCTGGACAGTATAACATCCTGATCGAGAACGGTATTCTGAAAGGTTATATGCAGGATAAACTCAACGCCCGTCTGATGGGGGTTGACCCGACCGGTAACGGCCGCCGTGAATCCTATGCCCATCTGCCGATGCCGCGCATGACCAACACCTATATGCTGGCCGGCGAAACGTCGCCGGAAGAGATTATCGCCAGTGTGAAAAATGGCCTGTATGCTCCGAATTTCGGTGGCGGTCAGGTGGATATCACCTCCGGTAAGTTTGTGTTCTCGACATCCGAAGCGTATCTCATTGAAGACGGTAAAATTACCAGACCGGTGAAAGGCGCGACACTGATTGGCTCCGGTATCGAAGCCATGCAGCAGGTATCGATGGTCGGTAATGACCTGAAACTGGATAAAGGTGTCGGTGTCTGCGGTAAAGAAGGCCAGAGCGTGCCGGTGGGTGTCGGTCAGCCGACGCTGAAACTGGACAGCATTACCGTCGGCGGAACGGCCTGATGATGCAGAAATACGGCACGCTGGTGATTGTTCTGATTGTGGCGGTCTCCGCCTGGCTGGCGGGGTTACCGGGGCAGTTTATCGAAACCCGTCCGTCAGAGCCGGTACCGCAGCATACAGAACAGCCGCAGAGCATTGATGCCCTGACAGCACAGTCACGGGTGGTCAGCTATGTGCAGCAGCACCAGCGTCTGCCGGATTACTATGTGACGAAAAAAGCCGCCCGTGATGCGGGCTGGCAGCCGTCAAAAGGTAATCTCTGTGAGGTGATGCCGGGTAAAGCTATCGGCGGTGACCGTTTCGGCAACCGGGAAAAAGGGCTGCCGGATGCGCCATCACGCCAGTGGTTTGAGGCGGACATAAACTATAACTGCGGCCATCGCGGCAGTGATCGTCTGCTTTATTCCAGTGACGGGCTGATTTATGTCACCACTGATCATTACCGTTCGTTTCAGCAGGCCAATTAACCCATGACACCTGATATCAGCATTGTGCGTTTTGATTTCCGCACCATCCGGACAACAGACGATTTTTATCAGCAATTCAGTGATAAATTTCAGCTGCCGTACTTCGGGTGTAACACGGATGCACTATGGGACATGCTGACAGGCGGAATAGATCTGCCGGTGATACTGGCGTTTGAACATATTACCGCACGGCAGCGGCGGCTGTTTTCAGCCATTATCGGTACCTGCCGGGATGCGGAGGAAGAGTGGCCGGGGGATATTCAGCTGGTGCTGACCCCCCTGACCATGACGGCGGATTAAGCGCTTTCTGCCAGTTCTTTCAGATACTGGAACAGCTGGCGGTAAGCTTTCGGCGGTTTATTGCCTTCGCGCTCTTTTTTCGCGTTACGGATAAGCGCACGCAGCTGCTGGCGATCAAGGTGCGGGAACAGCGCAACGGCTTCTTCCGTCACAGTGTCATCACCGGTGACCAGGCGTTCGCGCAGATCTTCGAGTTTATGCAGCAGGACAACCTGCTGGTTATGGCGGTTTTTCAGTTTGTCGAGTGCCGTGGTAATCGGCTCCGGGTCACGGGCCCGCAGCAGTTTACCGATGAGCTGTAACTGACGGCGCAGACCTTCGCGCTTGATTTTTTGTGCAAGCAGGATGGCTTCGAGCAGTTGTTCATCCAGCGGAATACGTTCCAGCTGGGTTTTGCTCAGTGCAACCAGTTCAGCGCCGAGTTTTTTCAGGACTTCAGCATCGCGTTTAATTTCGCTTTTGCTGACCCAGATTATCTCGTCATCCTCTTCCTCCTGAGGAAGTGCATCGGGTTCTTCAAACCAGTCTTCAGGCTGCTTTGCCATAATAGTATTTCCTGTGGCGAAACACAGAGCGGCGGGTGCCGGATGATCTCTGTGTTTGTGAGTGTTAACATTTGATTATTGCGTATTGTAACCGGGGAAAAGGCCGGATAACACCTATTCAGCTGTCTGATTAGCTGACGGCCCCTTAATTTATTGAATTGGAACCTGATTGATGAATATCACTTCTCAGATTATGGCGCAGCGTACGCGCCTGGAACAAGCGGTTTCGCAGGCACTGAGTATTGCACAGAAAGGGTGTGACAGCGCCGAAGTTGCTGTCAGCAGAACCACCGGGATGAGTGTGAGCACCCGTATGGGTGAGGTGGAGAATGTCGAGTTTAACAGCGACGGCGCACTGGGGATCACTGTGTATCATAACCAGCGCAAAGGCAGCGCATCCTCCACAGATTTAAGCGAAGAGGCGATTGCCCGTACCGTACAGGCGGCGATCGACATTGCGAAATATACATCTGAAGACCCGTGTTCGGGCCCGGCAGATCGCGATTTGCTGGCTTTTGAGGCACCGGATTTACAACTGTTTTATCCGTCCGAAGTGAGCGCTGACCAGGCTATCGACTATGCCGCCAATGCGGAAAAAGCCGCACTGAGTGCCGACCCGCGCATCACCAACACAGAAGGCGGCAGCTTTAACAGCCATTACGGCATCCGTGTGTTCGGTAACACGCTGGGTATGCTGCAAAGCTACTGCAGCAGCCGTCACTCCATGTCCGCTTGTGTGATCGCGGAAGAAAACGGCGATATGGAGCGTGATTACGCCTATACCATCGCACGTAAACTGGATGACCTGAAATCCGCACAGTGGGTGGGTGAAGAGTGTGCCCGCCGGACACTGTCCCGCCTTGCTCCGCGCAAACTGGCAACACAGAAAGCACCGGTGATTTTTGCCCCGGAAGTGGCAACCGGTTTGTTCGGGCATCTGGTCGGCGCGATCAGCGGCACCTCCGTGTACCGCAAATCCACCTTCCTGCTCGATAGCCTCGGTAAACAGATCCTGCCGGACTGGCTGACTATCCGCGAACTGCCGCATGTGATCGGCGGACTGGCCTCCACCCCGTTTGACAGCGAAGGGGTCCGGACAGAAGATCGCCTGATTATCGAAAACGGTGTGCTGAACAACTGGCTGATGACCACCTACGCTGCCCGTAAACTGGGGCTGAAGAGCACCGGCCATGCAGGCGGGATCCACAACTGGCACATTGCCGGTCAGGGGCTGGGATTTGACGACATGCTCCGGGAAATGGGCACCGGTCTGGTGGTTACCGAACTGATGGGACAGGGTGTCAGCGGTATTACCGGTGATTACTCCCGCGGCGCATCCGGTTTCTGGGTGGAAAACGGCGAGATTCAGTATCCGGTCAGTGAAATCACCATTGCCGGAAACCTGAAAGACATGTGGGCCAGCATTATCGCCACCGGCGACGATATTGAAACCCGCAGCAACATTCAGTGCGGCTCAGTCTGGCTGCCGGAAATGAGTATTGCGGGACAGTAAGTGTGTCACTCCCGGAGCCGGAGTATCCGCCTCCGGGAGTGAAAATGCAGAAAACAGCAGCGATTATCGCGAAAACAGCCAGTAAGTCCCGGTTTCCGGTACAGACAGGAACCGCCGGTTCATTTCATCCAGTGTCTTCTGCGGATCAACATCAGAAAAGAGATCCGGGTGCAGTTCCCGCGCGAAAAACTCCGCTGCCAGCAGATGCCACGGGCTGAGATAAACATGATGCCAGAGTGCGGCGGTCCGTCCTTCCCGGACAGCAGGCAGTGCGGCAATCACCGGATCTTTCTGTAATTGTTCCTGCAGGCTTTGTCGGGCGGTGTCAGGGCGGAGATCCGGCCCCAGTTGTAACTGCCCCCGGTTATCCCTTCCGCCGCTGCCGGTCACCAGATAATATTCCGGATTATCCGACAATACCTTCTCCGGGCTGAGCCGTCCGAAAACACCACTGAACTTCCCTGCTGCAATGTTATCCCCGCCGGAAAAGGCCAGTAAATCGGCCAGATTTCCGGAAGCTGCAGTCGTGCAGCATTCTGCTTTTTTCCCGAGATGTAACTGCAGCAAAACTTTGGGGCGATGCGGATTGTGCATAGCCAGACGGTTGCGGATCACGTCCATATGCTGCTGATAAAACGCAGTAAAAGCGGCAGTTTTTTCCTGCCGGTTCAGAACTTCGCCCAGCGTTTTCAGTGACGGAACCGTGTTCCGCAACGGATCCACCCTGAAATCCAGGTAAATCACCGGAATACCGGCGGCTGCGGTCTGGTGTGCAAATTGCGTTTCATCAGGACGGGATTTGGCATACACCGGCATAATAATCAGATCCGGTTGCAGGGCGATGATTTTCTCAATATTAAGCTGTGAAAAATTATCGTTCCCGACAATGGTAATATCCCTGATCGCCGGAAATGCAGCCGCATATTTTCCCCATGTCTGCGAATCGAGTCGCTGTAAATCAGCCGGCCACCCGACGACACGCGCCGCCGGATTACCGGTTTCGATCAGTGCCAGGGTATAGAGCATCCTGCTTTCACCGAGTACTATCCGCTGCGGATCATCCGGAACCGTGACTGTCCGCCCGAGACTGTCCGTAACGGTTTTTGCCCCGCACAGCAGCGAAAATGCCATCAGCAGCAGCCCGGAAAAGAGATGTTTCATATCAGAAGTCCACTGAGGCATTCAGGAACAGGGTGCGCGGCTCTCCGGCGATGACACGCAGGTTTCCCGCGCTGGACGCATAGTATTCCCTGTTCAGCAGATTGTTCACATTCAGTTTCAGTTGGGTCTCATGTCCGCTGACAGTCCCGTTCCACGCGGCGAAAGCATCTGTGACGGTATACGCCGGCAGGTAAAAACTGTTTTCCGGATCACCGGCACGTTTGCCGACATAGCGTCCGCCGCCGCCGAAGCGCAGTTCACCCGGTAAGCCCGGTACAGTCAGGGTATGCGTCAGATACAGGCTGCCCATATTGCGCGGGGCATTGACCAGCTGGTTACCGACATTCTGGGGTTTCAGATTATCTTCTTTAATCTGCGTTCTGTTGAGGCTGTAGTTTGCCGCTATCTGCCATCCCGGCGCAAATTCGCCGTTAATTTCCAGTTCCGCACCTTCCGAGCGGGATTTCGGGATATTCCGGTTCAGGCCGTTCATAAAGATGGACATGTCTTTTTCATCAATACGGTAAAGGGCAAAGGTCGTCAGCATCGTTGGTGTTGTCTGCCATTTTGCACCCAGTTCGTATGTCTGACCTTTTTCAGTGGAG
This sequence comes from Morganella sp. HSTU-ASny43, assembly GCF_022819185.1. Lineage (NCBI taxonomy): Bacteria > Pseudomonadati > Pseudomonadota > Gammaproteobacteria > Enterobacterales > Morganellaceae > Morganella > Morganella sp. HSTU-ASny43. The sequence continues at coordinate 52,835 of NZ_WSPG01000004.1, read as the reverse complement.
GCCACATTGCCGTCATCATCCACCTGTGCGGAAGGGGTGAAGGATTGGCTGTAACTGCTGTAAAGTGCCAGTTCCGGTGTGAGTTTGTAGACGACCCCGGCCTGCGGAACAAATTCAGAACCGCTGTCATTGAGTGTTGTCTGATGGTTTATCCATCCGCTGCTGCCATTTTGCGTATAGCGCTGCAGACGGCCTCCGAGCACGACAATCCACTGGTCATTCAGATGGATACTGTCTTTGGCATAGAGTGAACTGCTGTACACCGTGGCGCGCAGGTTGCTTTTTGCGTCATCGGCGGTTTTATCTGTGGTGACCGGTGATTCGCCGTATACCGGATGGTACATATTGAATTGTTTTGACGGCTTGCCGCGGAAGGACCAGGCTTTGTAGGTTTCGTTCTTTTCGTAATCAGCCCCGAGCGTGATGTCATGCCGCATACCGGCGAGTTCCGGTGTACCGCTGATATCCCAGCCGATATAGGTGGTCTGATGATTAAAGCCACGGTTGGCATCAGCACGGCGGGTAACAATTCCGGTCTCCGGGTTGATAGCCGTCGCGCGGACCTCATTACTGTCGTAGCGGCGCTGCATCCACGCATACTTAATTCCGGTTTCCCAGATGCCGTCAAATTCCTGCCGGTATTCTGCGGTCAGACGTTTATTTTTCCCGTATGCGTGATTAGCGTTGTCATCTATCCGTTCATTATAAGGAATACGGATCGGGCTGCCGCCGATAAAAGCGGTTCCGCGATCGTAAGGCACATCGAATTTATTTTCGGTATAAGCCACATTGAACGAGGCGCTGTCACCGAGCCAGCTCAGGGAAGGTGCCAGCAACGTGTGCTGATCTTCCCCGAAATTGCGCCAGTAATCTTCATGGCGGCGTTCTGCTATCAGCCGGACTGCCACGCCATTGCCGAGAGGGCCGGTCACATCAATCGTACCGGTACCGCCGCCGTTGCTGTTTGTCCGTCCGCTGATGCGTCCCTGCCACTGATACTGTGGTTTTTTGGAGATCAGGTTTATCACGCCGCCCGGATTCAGAATACCGTAAAGCAGGGAAGAAGAGCCTTTCAGAACATCAACACGTTCAGTAGTGGCATCCATCGCCAGCCCCTGGTTGCTGCGTACCCCGTCGATAAACACAGATCCGTCCGTATTGGAGCCGAAGCCGCGTTTGACAAACCCGTCCTCAATGCCGCCCAGCGTGTTGCCCTGAGTTACACCGCTGACAAACTTTACTGCGTCATCCACTGAAGTGACATTAAAGTCACGGATCAACTGCGGCGTGACAATACTGATGGATTGCGGCGTTTCATTACGCGGGGTCAGTGTTTTCAGAGTGGAATAGACATTATCCCCGCTGTAACTCCCTTCGCGGTCTTGCGGGGCGGCAGTGACAACCAGAGTATCATCGGCGGCAACCGCATGAAAAACAGAAATAAAGATAAAGGGGAATGTCAGCACAAACCGGGAACAGCAATGCGGTCTGCGTAAATGCGCAGCAGATTTCATGTGTGAGTCTCAATATCAGAAGAATAAACAGCCAAAATAAAAACGGAATGATATTGATAATGATTACTATGCGCAATAATTTTTTGTGATAATCATCCGTGAAGGGCGGGGCGGAAATAAAAATGCCGCAGCGGAAGAAGCCGCTGCGGCATGATTAACTTGCGTTATTGAATTGTGCTGTACGGATGATATTCAGACTGCCAGCAGCATAAAGCCCCGCCACAGTAATAACAGCTGCTGTTCAAAACCCAGAATGACCGGAAATCCGCCCGGAGCTCCGCTCATACCAAACAAAGATGTCAAAGAATAGGCAGCCATGATCAGTTTCCTTCAGGAAATAAAGAGAGAAACATCATGCAATAAAGGTGTGAAGAAAGGAACCCCTGAGGAAGCTGCGCCCGCAGATTGCCTGAAACGGACGCAGAACCGGCTTAAAGCGGATTAACGGTGTAACTCACCGGCAGCTTCAGGCTGATAGATAATTTCTGATACTTTTACGCGCGTTGCTTCACCGTTCGGCAGTTCCCATGAGATCTCATCACCGACAGAAAGCCCGAGTAACGCAGCTCCCAGTGGTGCCATCACAGACAGCTGTTCAGCACTGTCTTTCAGTGAAGCCGGGTACACCAGGGTACGGATACTCTCTTTCCCGCTCGATAAATCTTCAAAGCGGATGCGGCTGTTCATCGTCACGACCGTGGCAGGCATTTCTGCCGGCGGCAGGATTTCCGCGCGATCCAACTCTTCATTCAGGGCTTCGGCAACCGGACTGTCAGCATAAGCCGGCTGTTCCAGCAGCATATCCAGACGCTCCGCGTCCAGTTCATTAATAATTATATTGGGCTTTTTCATACCACACTCCAAATCATTTCCAATACAAAAGAACACCCCCACACCAGAAGGAGGGGGGTGCTCATTTGATAATTAATCTGATAGTAGGCTGTTCTCCTCCGAAAGGAAAGAGATCAGGATCACGAACCGCCGGGCTGCGTGAACGAAACAGCGTATCAGTTTTCTTTAAGTAAAATATTTCGGTTAGTATAACTAATCTTCATCAAAACCTGAATCAAAAAGGGAAATAATTGCCTCAATGGCAGAATTTTCATCAGGTCCTGTTGCTTCCACTTCAATAAAACTGCCCTGTTCGGAATCCAGCATCAGCATGGCGAGCACACTGTCTGCCCGGGCTTCCTCATTTTGCTTATTACGGAATACCACCGCTGACCGGAAGGTCTGGATCAGTTCAAACAGTTTCATGGCCGGCCGGGCATGCAATCCCAGCCGGTTTTTGATTTCAACCTGACAGCGGATAGTCATGGATTATTTCCGTTTTTCCAGTGTCCGGTGGCGCGACTGCACGTTTTTTCCGCGTGAGCGGAAGTAATCCGCCAGCTGCTCCGCCACATAGACAGAACGGTGTTTGCCGCCGGTACAGCCGATAGCAACGGTCAGGTAGCTGCGGTTGTTGGTTTCCAGCATCGGCAGCCACAGTTCCAGATAACTGCGGGTCTGGTAAATAAAGTTATGTACTTCCGTATGGCGGTCGAGGAACGCCGCCACCGGTTTATCCAGACCGGTCATCGGACGCAGTTTCGGATCCCAGTGCGGGTTCGGCAGGAAGCGGACATCAAACACATAATCCGCGTCAATCGGAATGCCGTGTTTAAACCCGAACGATTCGAACACCATGGTCAGCTCGCGTTCGCGCTTGCCGAGCAGACGGGTTCTCAGCATTTCTGCCAGTTCATGCACTGACATTTCAGAGGTATCGATAATCAGATCCGCACGGGAGCGCAGCGGCTCCAGCAGATCGCTTTCCTCATCAATGGCGCTTTCCAGCGAGAGATTTTTACTGGAAAGAGGATGCAGACGGCGGGTATCACTGTAACGGCGGATCAGGGTGTTGCGATCCGCATCCAGGAACAGCAGCTGGGGTGAGAAACTGTCCGGTAATCTGGTCAGGGCTTCCTCAAACACCTCCGGAGACTCCGGCATATTGCGGACGTCAATACTCACTGCGGCAGAGGTATCGCGTGTTGCCAGGGTAGCGGCAAGCTCCGGCAGAAGAGTGACCGGCAGGTTATCAACGCAGTAGAAACCCATATCTTCCAGCGCCCGCAGGGCAACAGATTTACCCGAACCAGAGCGGCCGCTGACAATCATCAGCACCATGAGGGGACTCCCTATCGTTTCTCTTTCAATGGCAATACGCCATTATCCGTTGTCGTCAGCCGGTTATCATCACTCAGTGATGATACTGTACAGCTCTTCATCGCTTTGCGCCTGACGCAACCGGCGGCAGAGCGCTTTGTCAGCCAGTTTTTTGGCCACTAACGACAGTGTGTGTAAATGCGTCTGACACTGATCAGACGGAACAAATAACGCAAACAGAATGTCCACATTCTGATTATCAATCGCATCAAACGCGATAGGTTGCTCCAGGTGTAAAAATACGCCGCAGGCGGTTTGCGCCTCGCTTTTGTCCAGTTTTCCGTGGGGGATGGCAATCCCGCCACCGATACCGGTTGTCCCGACTTTTTCCCGTGTAAGGAGTGCCTCAAACAGCGTGTTTTCCGGCAGCGCCAGCGCGGTGGCAGCCAGTTCACTGATAATCTCCAGCGCGCGCTTCTTACTGGTACAGTGAATATTATTGCGTGTACAGCTGATACTCAGTACATCGCTCAGGGACAAATTTGCTTCGTTATTCATTTCATTGTTCACTTAGGATCAGAATCCCGGCAACCACCATGGTAACCGGGATCAGAGCACTGCTTTTTCCTGAGAAAATTCAGACTGTTAATTCAGTCATGCACCCGGGTGCAGAAAATTTACCGGTTTCTCAGTTTTTCTTTGTGTTTGGACAACTGACGGCCGAGTTTTTCTGCCATCTCATCAATTGCCGCGTACATATCCTCTTTTTCCGCTGAGGCGTGAAGATCCGCACCGTTTACCTGAGCCGTTGCCTCCGCAATTTTACTCACCTTTTCAATCCGCAGGATCACCTGAACGCTGTTAATTTTATCGAAAAACTGCTCCAGTTTCTTACACTTGGCTGTCACAGTCTCACGTAATGCGTCTGTAATTTCAACGTTGTGGCCGGTAATTTGTAATTCCATAGTGTCTTCCTTCTCAATGTGTATCAAATCAGCTGTTTACGCTGATTTGAGGGCGGGATGGATAACGACTCACGATATTTCGCGACAGTACGTCTGGCGACCTGAATGCCCTGTTCGGCAAGCATATCGGTCAGTTTGCTGTCGCTGAGCGGTTTCGCCGGATTCTCGGCTGCAACCAGTTTTTTCACCAGTGCACGGATGGCTGTGGAGGACGCCTCGCCCCCGCTGTCAGTACTGACGTGGCTGGAGAAAAAGTACTTCAGTTCAAAGATCCCCCGCGGACTGTGCAGAAATTTCTGTGTTGTCACCCGGGAAATGGTTGATTCATGCATCTCAACCCGCAGTGCGATATCAGCCAGCACCATGGGCTTCATATATTCTTCGCCCTGTTCAAAGAACGCCTGCTGCTCTTCCACAATACAGGTCGCGACTCTGAGCAGAGTATCGTTCCGGCTTTCCAGACTTTTAATGAGCCACTTTGCTTCCTGCAAATTGTTGCGGATAAACTGACTGTCGCTCTCACTGCGGGCCCGCGAACCCATTGCGGCATAGTGATTATTGACCCGCAGACGGGGAATGCTGTCGGAATTGAGTTCCACTACCCAGCGTTCGCCGTGTTTTTTCACGAGGACGTCAGGAATAACATACTCTGATTCTCCGGTGTTGACTACCAGGCCCGGACGCGGTTCCAGCGACTGGATCAGATCAATAGCGGATTTCAGCGCCTCTTCTTTCAGTTTGGTCACCCGGCCCAGGGTCCGGAAATCCCGGTTCCCCAACAATGCCAGATGCTGATCAACGATAGCAAGGGCTTCTTTCAGGCTCGGGGTTTCCGGCGGCAGAATTTTCAGCTGCACCATCAGACACTCCCGCAGGTCGCGGGCGCCCACACCCACCGGATCAAAACGCTGGATGCGCTTGAGTACGGCTTCCACATCTTCGGTGGTGACTTCATCGTCACCGATACTCAGGCGGATATCATCGACAGAAACGGTCAGATAGCCGGTTTCATCAATCGCATCAATGATTGAGAAGGCAATCGCGGCATCGGTTTCGGTAAAGGGGGTCAGGCGGGCCTGCCAGATCAGATAATCCTGTAAGGTTTCGGTGGTTTCACCCTGATAGAGCGGCAGTTCATCGTCGCCGTAATCATTGCCGGTGCCGGACGGTGTACCGGCGGTGTAGATTTCTTCCCACTGTGCATCCAGCGGCAGATCATCCGGCATGGCGGTCTGTTCGAGAGCCTCGGCGCTGTCCAGCTCTTTCTGTGGTTCAGATTCAGCCGGCGTGTCAATTTCCTGATGGTTATCATCAAGTTCCAGCAACGGGTTAGATTCCAGCGCCTCGCGGATCTCCTGCTGGAGTTCAAGCGTGGAAAGCTGCAACAAACGGATAGCCTGCTGAAGTTGTGGCGTCATCGCCAGTTGCTGGCTGAGTTTAAGCTGCAGACTCTGCTTCATTACGGACACGGGCTCCTTACGGCATTACAGGCGGAAACCTTCGCCTAAATAAACACGTTTAACCTGCTCATTATTCAGAATGGATTCCGGGCTGCCGTGGGCAATCATATGGCCCTGGCTGACAATATAAGCCCGTTCACAGACATCCAGTGTTTCGCGGACGTTGTGGTCAGTGATCAGGACGCCGAGCCCGTAATCACGGAGGTGCTGAATAATCTTTTTAATATCAATAACAGAAATCGGGTCAACACCGGCAAACGGTTCATCCAGCAGGATGAATTTCGGGTTGGCGGCCAGCGCGCGGGCAATTTCCACACGGCGGCGTTCACCCCCGGACAGTGATTGCCCCAGGTTATCGCGCAGATGGCTGATATGGAACTCTTCCATCAGCTCTTCCGCCCGCTCCCGGCGTTCATCATTGTTCAGATCTTTGCGGATTTCAAGCACCGCCATCAGGTTCTGCCATACCGTCAGACGACGGAAAATAGAGGCTTCCTGAGGCAGATAGCCAATCCCTTTGCGGGCACGTTCATGCAGCGGCAGCAGGGAGATATCTTCATCATCGATGCTTATCGCACCGGCATCACGGGGAACAATACCCACGACCATATAGAAGGTCGTGGTTTTCCCGGCACCGTTCGGGCCGAGCAGCCCGACGATTTCGCCGGAGCTGACTTCAAGCGTCACATCTTCGACGACTTTGCGCCCTTTGTAGGCTTTGGCTAATTTGCTTGCAGTTAATTTTGCCATAAATCGTTACTTACCTTTCTGGCCGGTTGCCGCCGGGCCTTTTTCCTGAAGTTGTGACGGCAGCAGTACGGTAGTCACCTGTTTGCCTTTGTCACTGAATGCCTGCATCTGCTGTGTCGGCACCACGTAGGTAATCTTGTCACCGGTGATATTGCTGTCCAGCTGTTCCAGATAGGCATTACCGGTCAGCGTGACCAGTTCATTGGCCATTTCGTAACGCAGTTTGCTGCCGCGTCCTTTGATTGGCTTACCGTTATCCTGCATCTGGTAGAAGGTCACCGGATTACCGAATGCTTCGATCACCATTTTATTGGAATCGCCGCCCGGACGGGTGACCACCACTTTGTCAGCGCGGACATCAATTGTTCCCTGTTTTACCACGACATTGTCAGTAAATGTGGTGATATTTTTTTCTAAATCAAGGGCTTGTTTTAATGATGTTACCGTCACCGGCTGCTGTGTATCTTCTTTTAACGCCAAAGCAGGGACACTGACGGCCAGAATTGCTGTTGCAATCAGAGTATTAAGGATGTTTGCTTTCATTTGGGATCTCATAGTAAGTCTGTACATCTTTGATCAGTTCCGCATTACGATTGCGTAAATTACCCCGCATCTGCAATCCGACGGAACGCAGTCCTGTTCCCGTGATGGTGACTTTATCGTCAGAACTCACATCCTGGGTTGTCAGATTGACTTCGGCGTTATCCGTGGTGATCTGCCTGAGCTGTGTATCGGTGGTCAGGCTGTCAACCTGCACATCACCGTATAAATATAACATTCTGTCATTGGTTAATTTGGCCCGCTTTGCACGAATCGTCCAGGTGGCGGTTTTATCAGGGTCGTAGGTGGTCAGCACCGGATTAGTAAACCAGGTTATTTTTTCCTGAGCAAAGTTCTGCACATCATCCGCATTCAGCCGGTACGCCAGCAGCCCTGTCGGCTCGTAAGCCAGGGTTGAGGACGTTTGGGTTTTATACGTCGGCGTACCGTCTTCCACAATCTTACCGTCGGTGTCACCTGAACGGGTGACCGACAGGTTCCAGCCGAGCAGACCGAGGGCGATAAGCGCCAGAATAATGATCAGCCAAAGCTTAAATTTACTCATGAGATCCCTGATAAAGCCATTATAACCAATGAAATTCTCTTCAGACGGACAGGCCTCTGGCCGCATCCAGCTTATTTTGTGCCAGCAGAATCAGATCGCACAATTCGCGGACAGCCCCGCGGCCGCCTGCAATCTGTGTAACATAATCCGCTTTGGGTAACAATAACGGGTGGGCATCCGCCACTGCGGCGGATAAACCGACCTCTGCCATGACCGGCCAGTCAATCAGGTCATCGCCGATATAGGCGACTTCGCCGGGGCGAAGTACCAGTTTATCTAATAGTTCGCGATACGCCAAAAGCTTATCGCTCTGTCCCTGGTAAAGATGTGTAATTCCGAGTGTATTGGCACGATCTTCCAGTAATTTGGCTTTACGACCGGTAATTATCGCCACCTCCACTCCGGAGGTCAGCAGGCAGCGGATACCGTAGCCGTCACGGACATTAAATGCTTTCAGTTCTTCACCGCTGTTGCCCTGATAAATCAGGCCGTCAGACATCACGCCGTCCACATCACAGATAAGAAGCCGTATTTTAGCGGCTTTTTCCATAACTGTTTGCGCTATCGGGCCATAGCAGGTGTCAATAGTGGTAATTTGTGTCATCGTCAGTCCTTACACCACTCCGGCCTGGAGCAGATCATGCATATGCAGTACGCCGAGCAGTTTATCACCTTCTGTGACTAATAAAGAGGTGATATGACGGGACTGCATTAAATTCAGTGCCTCAACCGCCAGGGTATTGGCTTTGATGCGGATCCCGCCCGGGGTCATCACATCGGCAATCTGGCAGTTATTGAGGTCTGTGCCCGCATCGAAAATCCGGCGCAGGTCACCGTCAGTGAAAATGCCCTGAATAATCATGTCATCGTCACAGATAACCGTCATACCCAGTTTTTTACGGGTGATTTCCACCAGTGCTTCGCGCAGTGAGGCGGTTTTCGGCACACGCGGGATATCATCCCCGGTGTTCATCAGGTCGGAAACCAGTAACAGCAGTTTGCGGCCGAGCGCGCCGCCCGGATGTGAGAGGGCAAAATCTTCAGCGGTAAAGCCGCGCGCCTGTAATAAGGCAATCGCCAGCGCGTCACCCATCACCAGTGTGGCGGTGGTGCTGGTGGTCGGCGCAAGGCCGAGCGGGCAGGCTTCCTGCGGGACTTTAATACACAGATGAATATCCGCTGCTTTTCCCATAGTACTGTCCGGGTTGCCGGTCATGCAGATAAGCGGGATGTTCTGACGTTTGATAACCGGGATCAGCGCCTGAATTTCTGAGGATTCACCGGAGTTTGAAATTGCGATAACCACATCTTTCTTTGTGACCATCCCCAGGTCGCCGTGTGCGGCTTCACCCGGATGCACAAAGAAGGAAGGGGTACCGGTGCTGGCAAATGTCGCGGCCATTTTGTGGCCGATATGACCGGATTTTCCCATCCCCATGATGATCACTTTGCCTTCACAGCGGAATATCAGTTCACAGGCTTTATCGAAATCATCATTAATATACTGTTCGAGTGACGCGAGACCTTCACGTTCAATCCGGAGGACACGTTTACCTGTTAGTTGAAAATCAGTTCGGGACATCAGTTTTTTCTCACTTTCAGTATCTGTCTGTGTATTAATGGCTGACGCTTATCAGCCGGTAAAAAGGCTTATCAGCCAGGCGGTGAACGCACTGAGCAGAATAATGCCTTTCAGCCGGTTTAGCCGCTGGTTCCGGCCGGCCGCAAAGAAAATAAATAACACACCGGCCGCGATCATCACGGCGAAATCGGTCATAAAACTGTCTGCTGCCATCGGCGCTGTGGCTAATAACGCCGGGATCCCCGCAACGACCGTGGTATTAAACAGTGTCGCGCCGATAAGATTCCCCAGCGCGATATCTTTTTCACCTTTGACCGCCGCCGCAATCGTGGTGCACAGTTCCGGCAGACTGGTACCGACAGCCAGGATAGTCAGTCCGGTGATACGCCCGCTGATCTCCGCATAGCGGGTGAATGCAGAGGCGTTATCGATCACAATCCGGACCGCCACCGGCATAATCAGCAACCCAGCGACCAGCCACAATAAAGCAACCGGCAAATTATTTTCCTGCGGCAGTTCATGGTTTTGTTCAGTAGTGAAGCCGTCATACTGATCACGCCGCGCCATTGCGGCAATTTTCACCACCAGCCAGAGACTGGCGAGCCCCGCAAGCACCAGAAACCCGCCCTGAACCCGCGTGATACCGCCGGACCAGATAAACAGCCCGAACAGCGCCATTACGGCCAGCATCAGCGGAAGCTCACGGCGCAGCACCGCCGACTGCACACTCAGCGGGCGGATAAGGGCGGCGAGGCCTGCAATCAGCAGTAAATTGGTAATATTGGATCCGATAATGGTGCCGAGCGCCAGATCCGGCTGCCCTTCAAGCACCGCACCGGCGGAGGTCAGCAGTTCCGGCAGCGACGTACCGGGACCGGCCACAAGAATACCGGTGATAAACGGGGAGATGCCGAGAGAACGGGAGAAAACCGCCGCGCCGTACACAATCCGGTCAGAGGCATAAACCAGCAGAATCAACCCGGTCAGTAAAAGGATGCTGGTGAGTAACATGGCTCTCCTCCGGGCTGAAAAACAGTCAGAAATAATGAAGTACGGGAAATTGAGGGTATTGTACGGGCTGAGGCGCAAAAGTAAAACAGACGTTTTGCGCCCGGCGGGAGCGTTAATGTTAAATGCTGATATACTTGTGTATCACGCTGTTTATACCCCGTTACTCAGGGGTGATAAATAATTCAGACAGTAACACCCGCATTTAAAGGCGAAAACTGCCGGATTTTTTTATATTATGATGGGTCAGTCCTGTATGTGTTGCAGAAACACAAAAAACATAACGTTAAGGTTGTGAGGTCATGAACCGACAGACGGAAAATATTATTGAGATCCGGAACATGTGCTTCCGGCGCGGTTCGCGCATGCTGTTTAATGATATCAGCCTGGATGTGCCGCGCGGCAAAGTGACCGCGATTATGGGGCCGTCCGGGATCGGGAAAACCACACTGTTACGCCTGATTGGCGGGCAGTTACGCCCGGACAGCGGCGAGATCTGGTTTGACGGCGACAATATCCCGGCACTTTCCCGCAGCAGACTCTATCAGTCGCGCCGCAAAATGAGCATGCTGTTTCAGTCCGGCGCATTATTCACGGATATGACAGTCTATGACAACGTGGCGTTCCCGCTGCGCGAGCATACCCGTCTGCCGGAATCCCTGATCCGGACAACCGTGATGATGAAACTGGAAGCGGTTGGTTTACGCGGGGCGGCAAACCTGATGCCGTCAGAACTCTCCGGCGGGATGGCACGGCGTGCGGCACTGGCGCGGGCCATTGCTCTGGATCCGGATCTTATCCTGTTTGATGAGCCGTTTGTCGGCCAGGATCCGATTACCATGGGTGTGCTGGTAAAACTGATTGATGAACTCAATCAGTCGCTGGGTGTAACCTGCATCGTGGTCTCTCACGATGTGCCGGAAGTGCTCAGTATTGCGGATAAGGCTTATATCGTCGCGGAGCAGTCCGTTATTGCACAGGGCACCGCAGAAGAGTTGCAGGAGAACACCGAACCGCGTGTGCGCCAGTTCCTGGATGGTATTGCTGACGGACCGGTTCCTTTCCGCTATCCGGCGGGTGATTACCAATCAGATTTATTAGGATAAACGAGACATGTTGACACAGGCACTTGCTGCTTTGGGACGCCGCGCGTTAGCGACATGTGCGTCTTTCGGGCGGTCAGGATACATGCTGTTCCGTGCGCTGTTCGGCAAACCGCAGTTTGCCCGGCAGTGGCCGTTGCTGCGCAAGCAGCTGTACAGCGTCGGTGTGCAGTCCCTGCTGATTATTTCAGTATCCGGGCTGTTTATCGGGATGGTTCTGGCCTTACAGGGATATCTGGTTCTGAAAACCTTCAGTGCGGAAGCCAGCCTTGGCATGATGGTGGCGCTGTCGCTGCTGCGTGAACTGGGGCCGGTGGTGACCGCACTGCTGTTTGCCGGACGCGCCGGTTCTGCGCTGACCGCGGAAATCGGGCTGATGAAAGCCACAGAACAGTTATCCAGCCTGGAAATGATGGCGGTGGATCCGCTGCGCCGTGTGATTGCACCGCGTTTCTGGGCCGGTTTGATCAGTATGCCGTTGTTATCCATGATTTTTGTCGCCGTTGGTATTCTTGGCGGGGTCATGGTCGGGGTGGACTGGAAAGGGATCGATGAAGGTTTCTACTGGGCTTCCATGCAGGCCAATGTGGACTGGCAGAAAGATGTGATGAACTGCATTTACAAGAGTGTGGTTTTCGCCTTCACCGTCACCTGGATTGCCCTGTACAACGGGTATGATGCTATTCCGACGTCTGAAGGGATTAGTCGGGCAACAACACGCACGGTCGTTCATTCATCGCTTGCCGTGTTAGGGTTAGATTTTGTGCTTACGGCACTGATGTTCGGGAATTAAACAATGCAAAGCAAGAAAAATGAAGTTTGGGTCGGGCTTTTCGTCTTAATTGCCATTGCGGCGATTATCTTCCTGGCACTGAAAGTGGCGGATATCCGCTCTGTCGGCAGCGAAAAAACCTACCGCGTGTCTGCCACCTTTGATGATATCGGCGGCCTGCAGGCACGTTCACCGGTAAAAATCGGCGGTGTGGTGATTGGCCGCGTCAATGACATCCGTCTGGACAAGGACTATAAACCGGAAGTGACGCTGGATATCTACAGCCGGTATGACCAGATTCCGGACACCAGTTCGTTGTCTATCCGCACCTCCGGTCTGCTGGGTGAGCAGTATCTGGCGCTCAGTAAAGGGTTTGAGAATACAACCGATCCGGATCTGCCGATGACTGAAATGCTGAAAGACGGCAGCCGTATTCAGGACACCAAACCAGCGATGGTGCTGGAAGATTTAATCGGTCAGTTCCTGTATAAGAGCGGCGACGGCGAAGGGGGTAATACCCCGGCACCGGCTGCACAGCACTGATACGAAAAGTAATGTAAAAACGGATGTTTTTGCCCGCAGAGGCAGACATCCTGCATAATACTGTTTACCGAAGACACCTTCACGGCGGAAAGTGCCGGTGATTAATCAGGAGTTGATTATGTTTAAGCGTTTACTGATAGCGGCGATGCTGGTGGTGATGGCCCCGTTTGCCGGAGCTGTTGACCAGACAAACCCGTATACACTGATGAACGATGCGGCGGCGAAAACCTTCAGCCGTCTGAAAGCCGAACAGGCGCAAATCCGGCAGAACCCGGACTATCTGCGCACTGTTGTTCAGGAAGAATTACTGCCGTATGTGCAGATCAAATACGCCGGTGCACTGGTGTTAGGCTCTTACTACAAAGATGCGACGCCGGCACAGCGTGATGCTTACTTCAAAGCCTTTGAGGCTTATCTGGCACAGGCATACGGCCAGGCACTGGCAATGTACACTAACCAGACTTATCAGATTGATCCTGCACAACCACTGGGTGATAAAACCATCGTGGCTATCCGTGTGACACTGACAGAGCCGGCAGGGCGTCCGCCAATCCGTCTGGATTTCCAGTGGCGTAAAAATACCAAAACCGGTAACTGGCAGGCTTATGACATGATTGCCGAAGGCGTGAGTATGATCACCACCAAACAGAATGAGTGGGCATCTATTCTGCGTCAGAAAGGGGTTGATGGTCTGACTGCGGAGCTGGAACGCAGCGCGAAAACCCCGATTACCCTGGATCAGAAATAATGACGGCTGCGCTGACGTGGGAAAAACAGGGTGAAACGCTCGCCCTGAACGGGGAACTGGATCGCGATACACTGCTGTCGTTCTGGAATGCACGTCAGCAGCAGATGAGCGCCGTGCAGACGGTGGATGTTTCCGGTCTCAGTCATGTGGATTCTGCCGGGCTGGCCATGCTGGTCCGTCTGCGGGGAGAGCGCCCGGAAGCGCCGTTTGTGTTATCCGGAGTAAGCGCTAACTTGCAGATGCTGATGTCACTCTACGGCGTTGAGTTTGAATTCAGTCAGAACGCGTGAATTTAAAATAATGTAAATAACGGCGCGACAGATACATATTTGCCGTTATTTTCCGTAAGGTAACTGCCTCCGGTTGTGTCACCACAGCCGGAGGCATTTTTAATGGTTTAAGAGCGGGGCATATTCGATTACGATAGTGCCTATAACACACAATCTGATAACCAATTTGAGAAATTATGGATACGAATGAAATCAAACAGGTGCTGATGGATAAGTTAGCACTTACTGACGCAATTGTGACCGGTGACGGCAGCCATTTTCAGGTGATCGCGGTCGGCGATCTTTTTGACGGCATGAGCCGCGTTAAACAGCAGCAGGCCGTGTATGCGCCGCTGATGGAATATATTGCGGATAACCGTATCCACGCGTTGTCTATCAAAGCCTATACCCCGGCTCAGTGGGAACGGGATCGTAAACTGAGCGGGCTGTAACCGCGGCGGCTGACAATGCAGTGACAAGTAACGCGGCAGCAATTAATGATAATGAGAGTGTCTACAGATGGATAAATTTCGGGTAAAAGGTCCTTCCGTTCTTCAGGGCGAAGTGACTATCTCAGGGGCAAAAAATGCAGCATTGCCTATCCTGTTCGCTGCAATTCTGGCGGAAGAACCGGTTGAATTACACAATGTGCCGGAACTGCGGGATATCGACACCTCTGTGAAGCTGTTAACGCGGTTGGGTGCAAAAATTGAGCGCAAAGGAACCACACTGCGTGTGGATGCCTCTGCAATTAATGAATATTGTGCACCTTATGATCTGGTCAAAACCATGCGCGCATCTATCTGGGCGCTGGGGCCGCTGGTGGCCCGTTTTGGTCACGGTCAGGTTTCTCTGCCGGGTGGCTGTGCTATCGGTGCCCGTCCGGTTGATTTGCATATCACCGGTTTAGAGCAGTTAGGGGCGAAAATCACCCTCGATGAAGGGTATGTCAAAGCGGAAGTGGACGGTCGCCTGACCGGTAACACTATCGTGATGGACAAAGTCAGCGTGGGTGCCACCATCACGATTATGTGTGCGGCAGTCCTGGCGAAAGGCAAAACCGTTATCGAAAACGCGGCCCGTGAACCGGAAATTGAAGACACCGCTGCATTCCTGAATGCGCTGGGTGCCAAAATCACCGGCGCAGGGACTGACCACGTGGTGATTGAAGGTGTTGAACGCCTCGGCGGCGGCTCTCACACCGTTGTGCCGGATCGTATTGAAACCGGGACATTCCTGATCGCAGCGGCAGTTTCACGCGGTAAAATTCTGTGCCGTAACGCCAAGCCGGATACGCTGGATGCGGTACTGGCCAAGCTGCGCGAAGCCGGGGCGGAAATCGAAACCGGTGACGACTGGATAAGCCTTGATATGAAAGGGCAGCGTCCTAAAGCGGTCACTTTCCGTACCGCGCCGCATCCGGGCTTCCCGACAGACATGCAGGCGCAGTTCAGTCTGCTGAATCTGGTGGCTGAAGGCTCCGGTATGATCACGGAAACCATCTTTGAAAACCGCTTTATGCACATTCCGGAACTGATCCGTATGGGTGCTCACGCGGAAATCGAGAGTAATTCTGTGCTGTGCCACGGCGTGGAAAAACTGTCCGGTGCTCAGGTGATGGCGACCGACCTGCGTGCATCGGCAAGCCTGGTGCTGGCGGGTTGTATCGCGGAAGGTACCACAATCGTCGATCGTATTTATCATATCGATCGCGGTTATGAGCATATTGAAGAGAAATTACGCGGCCTGGGTGCGGATATCGAACGCATTCATTCAGCGGAGTAATTCTCTGATGTAAGCCATAAACAGAAAAGAGCGGATATCCGCTCTTTTTTTGTGTCTTATTCCTGTCCGCCGGGGGAGGGAGTGAACTCCTCGATGGTCACATCGACAGACCGCATCTGACCATTGCGTAACAGGGTGACCGGCACAACACTGCCCGGGCTCAGTTCCGCCACCTGATCCATCATTTCGAGTGGTGAGGTGCTCGGTTTGTTATTGACGCTGGTGATGATATCCCCGACCTGAATCCCGCCTTTATCCGCCGGGCCGTCACGGGCAACCTGAAAGACCCGCAGACCGGTTATCTGATTGATATCACTGTTGTTAGTCCGGATCGGCGGCAGCTCTTTGGAGGTGATGCCGATATACCCCCGGATCACACGGCCGTCTTTTATCAGTTTATTCATAATGCGCAGGGCAAGCTCTGCGGGGATCGCCAGCCCGATGCTGTCACTCATCCGTGACGGATCATTGCTGTCGTAAGACATGGTATTGATGCCGACTAACTCGCCTTCGGTATTGACGAGTGCGCCGCCGGAGTTACCGGCCATAATCGAGGCATCAGTCTGGAGAAAATTCTGGCGGCGGGTCGGACTCAGCCCGACACGGCCCATTGCACTGATAATGCCCTGGTTAACTGTCTGCCCGACATTAAACGGGTTGCCGATCGCCAGCACCACATCACCCACATGAGACTGACGCTTCGGGTTGATCGGGATCACCGGCAGTTTATCGGTGGTATTGATTTTCAGCACCGCGAGGTCGGTCAGATCATCCGCGCCGATCAGCATGCCTTCATACAGGCGGCCGTAATTACCGTATTGCAGGGCGATCAGGATCTGATCGGCGTTTTTAATGACGTGCTGGTTAGTCAGGATATAACCCTGATCATTCATGATCACACCGGAACCGAGGGAGGTCATTTCGGGACCCTGCTGGGAGAGGCTGCCCATATTACTGCTGTAAACATTGACCACGGCAGGCGCGGCGCGGCGTACCGCTTTGTTGTAGCTGACCGGTTCGTCATTATTAAACAGATGGGTAAACCACTGGGTCACAAATTGCGGGCGAATAGACGGGACACTGACCAGAAGCAGGGCAGCCACGAGAAGTCCCATAAAAACGGAGCGCAATAATTTAAACCACATAGTCCTTAACCGGTGTTGTGAGTACGGGAAGCAGATACTTCCGGCAGAATAGCATAATCCGGGGAAATTATATGTGTGTAATTGCGGTATTTTATGATGTGGTACAAATAAACAGGTGCGGTATCAGACGGTTATTTATCACTGACGGTTATGAGTCTGTCAGCCGCCGGTCACTGACAGTCTCATGCGGTACAGCCGGTTAAACAGGTTTATCCCCCATCACCGTTGCTCTGTGCATAATGCGGTGAAAATCGCCGTAATCAAAACTGGCGAGATGCTGGGTGCAGCGGTTATCCCAGACCGCCACATCGCCGTCCTGCCAGTGCCAGCGGACAAAATACTTCGGCTGTGTGCTGTGTTTAAACAGGAAGGTCAGCAATGTATCACTCTCTTCCGGGCTTAATTCACAGATACGGCTGGTAAAACCAGCGGTCACAAATAAACCTTTTTTACCGGTGACCGGATGGGTTCTGACCAGCGGATGACGTCTCGGCGGGAAATCGCGGCGGGCTTTTTCCAGCGCGGCTTTGGCTTCCCCGGTCTGCGCAAAACGGCTGTCCGGAAAAGAGAGGCTGATATCATGTTCCGCCGTCAGGCCGGATAAAAATTCCTGCAACGGCGGTGATAAATCATCATAAGCCCGGGTCAGGCTGGCCCACAGAGTATCGCCGCCGAAAGGGGGAACCTGTACCGCGGATAACACACAGCCCATGGCCGGTTTTTCCAGAAATGTCACATCAGTGTGCCACAGTTCGTTATCCTTCAGATCAAGCAGGTGGCTGTCGAGCACAATCAGTTCCCGCACATTTTTATGTGAAGGAAAAACCGGATGTATATGCAGTTCTCCCAGCGCAGCGGCAAAGTCCCGCTGAGCTTCCGGTTTGATATACTGCTGGCGGAAAAACAGCACCTGATGTTCCAGTAAGGCATCCTGTAATACGGCCAGCGTGGCGGCATCCGGTGTCAGGTTAAGATCAATGCCGCTGACGTGCGCGCCGATAGCGGGTGTTAATTGTCTGATATCCATATTCATTACCTCTCTGTCGGTTAAGATTCTTTGCCGTACCACGGCACTAATGCCTGCTGCAAATGACGCAATGCCAGTTCGATGGCGAGTGCCACCACGGCAATCACTGCGATACCGGTGATGACAATACCGGTGTTAAGAAACTGCGCGGCGGACTGCACCATAAACCCGAGCCCCTGCTGTGCCGCGACCAGCTCTGCCGCCACCAGGGTTGACCAGCCCACGCCGAGACCAATCCGGATCCCGGTCAGCATCTGCGGCAGTGCTGACGGCAGGATCACATATCTCAGTACCTGAAGCCGGTTTGCTCCCAGTGACTGCACGGCGCGGATCCGGTTTCCCGGCGCGGCCATAATGCCCTGCATCGTTGAAATCAGGACCGGAGCGAGAATCGCTAACCAGATCAGCAGGATCTTGGTGGTTTCCCCGATCCCGAACCAGATAACGATCAGCGGCAGATAGGCGAGCGGGGGAACCGGGCGGTACAGTTCAACCACCGGATCCAGTATTCCGCGTATCCGTGAACTCAGTCCCATCAGTACCCCCAGCGGGATCCCGGTGATAACCGCCAGAAGCAGCGCTTTGAGCATGCGATCCAGGCTGGCCGCCAGGTGCTGCCACAGCGTGGCATTCATGTAACCGGATTCGGATAACGCCAGAAACTGGTGTCCTATCTGAGACGGGGCGGGTAAATAGAGCGGATTAACCCACTGAAATGCGGTGATCAGCCACCAGCCGGTAATCAGCACGGATAAACTCACAGTGCTGAGTAATAAACGGCTGTGGCGGGGTTGTTTATTTCCGGTTATATCTGCCATTGATGTCACTCCGTGTCCGTTAATTAACCACGCTGATACGCCATTATTTTGTCTGACAGTGTGTCGCGGTGATGAATAAACGCCGGATCCGATTTAATCTCACGGATACGCCGTCCCTGCGACCATTGTTTATAAAACGGGGGTTCTTCTCCGGATATTATCCGGCCGGGATACGGCGCCATTAATATCAGCTTTGTGGCCATTAACAGTGCCTCTTCAATATCATGAGTAATAATAAAAAAGGCACTCTGCTGTTTTTGCCACAGCGTCAGAATTAAGGATTGCATCTGTTCCCGGTTGGCGGCATCGAGTGCACCGAAGGGTTCATCCATCAGAATAAAATCAGACTTTACAGCCAGTGCCCGTGCAATACCGACCCGCTGACGCATTCCGCCGGAGAGTGACCAGATATTGTCGGTGATAGCATGCAGTAATCCGACTTTTTGCAGGTTTTCTTCGACAATCGCTTTTTCTTCCTGCTTACCGAGCTTTTTAATTTTCAGTCCCAGTGCGATATTTTCATAGACATTCAGCCAGGGCATCAGTGCGTCATTCTGAAATACCACGGCTCTGTCAGAGGCGGGATGCTGAATTTCGTTTCCGTTCCGTGTTATTTTTCCGCCGGAGGGCGTTAAAAACCCGGCAACAATATTCAGCAGCGATGTTTTTCCGCAGCCGGAAGCGCCGAGAATAACGGTAATACCGTTATCCGGAATGGTTAAATTAATACCGGATAAGGTTGTCTGCGGCTGACCGTGATAAACCAGATCAATATTCTCCAGTACGATATCCGCCATTATTATTTCCCCGCCGCTGTGGTGACGGCCTCCGTATTGATATTTCCGGCATAGGAATCTTTAACCGAATCAATACTGCCCTGCTGCTGTAAAAACAGCGCGGTATTGTGGATATCATCTGCCAGGGTGGTCGTCAGGATCTGTTTCTGTTCTTTCAGAACGGGATAATCACTACCCGCCATCACGCCTGGTACATCTTCCGGGCGGGCACCGGTCAGTCGTGCAATTTTGCCTGTGATGTCAGGAAAGTCCGCAATAGTATTTTTGTTCCGCTGATACCACTGAACCTCAATATCAGTAACGGCGGCAAACTGCGCCAGCACATCAGGATGCTGTGCAGCAAATTTGCTGTCCGCGACCCACAGGTCATAGGTTGGTTTACCCCATGCCCGTACGTCGCGGCCGGAAATCAGGATCTGTCCGTTTGCTTTCAGCTGACTTAAGGCCGGTTCCCAGACATAGGCCGCATCAATATCACCTCTCTCCCATGCTGCGGCAATCTCAGCAGGCCGCAGATTAATCAGCTGTACCGATTTTTCATCAATATTCAGGTTCTCCAGTGTCGCAAGCAGGCTGTAATGGGCCGTGGAGGTAAAAGGTACGGCAATTTTCTTACCGGCCAGTCCGCCTGACGGATTACGGTCATTGCGGACAATCAGTGCCTCGGCGGTGTCAGGAATGCCGGAAATATAAAAAACCTCCACCGGCAGTCCGCGGCTGGCGGCAACAGTAAACGGCGCGGAGCCCATATTGGCGATATCCGCCTCACCGGCAGCCAGGGCGGTCAGCACATCCGCGCCGCTGTCGAATTTTTTCCAGATAATCTGTTTACCGGTGGCGGCCTCATAGGCGTGGTTTGCCTGTGCAATTTTGCCGGGATCGATAATCGCCTGATAAGCGATCACCACCGGTTTTTCAGTGGTTGCCTGTGGTGCAGGCGCTTTCTGGCTGTAAATAAATGCGCTTATCACCGCCAGCGCCGCCAGTAAGGACAAAATGACCTTTAATTTATTTTTTTTCTGAGGCTGATATAACGACATTATTTTCTTCCGTTATGAAGTCATGAGTAGTTATCTATTTAGTGTCAGAGAATATATTCCGGGAAAGAATTACTTTTTATATTGAAATGTCTTTTTGTTATACATGAATAATATTCCCGCTGAAGATCATTTTTCAATTAAAAGGAAGGGTGAGAAATTCGTTATTTTTTACGTGTAATTCATTGTTTGTCTAAGTGTGAATTCCGAAAATATACGATTAATGAATAATCGTCATGATATATCAGATTATTTAGTTATGAGTTATGGCTTTATTTTCTTATTCTCAATAAGCCGTAATACGATAACCTGGGAAATAACGGAATAATAACCACAATGAGCAATGCGGGAGTGACAGGACTATGGCAGCACAGATATTACCGGAACAGGTATTTCCGGTTTCTGCGGAGCAGCTTGCGGCTTTGCAGACAGTAACAGCAGATTTTACCTCTCAGCAACTGGCCTGGTTATCCGGTTATTTGTGGGGACGGGGAAATACGTCTGTGCAGACAGCTATTCTCCCGGCATCAAATACAACAGACAGTGACATTATTACCATTATTTCCGCGTCACAAACCGGTAATGCACGTCGCGTATGTGAAGAATTAAAAACGCGTTTTCTCAGTGAAAAATTCGCGGTTAATTTGGTAAACGCCGGAGAATATAAATATAAACAGCTCGCCCGGGAGAAGATTGTCATTATTGTGACATCCACTCAGGGGGATGGTGAACCACCGGAAGAAGCGGTGGCGTTTTATAAATATCTGCATTCGGCAAAACGGCCGGATCTCAGCGGCGCGGTTTATGCGGTTTTTTCGCTGGGGGATTCGTCATATGAGAAGTTTTGTCAGGCGGGAATTGATTTTGATACTCAACTGGCGGCGGCGGGTGCAACGGCACTTCTGCCGAGAACCGATGCCGATGTGGACTATCAGCCTGCGGCTGCGGCATGGGCTGATGCACTGACACAGGTGCTGAAAGCGCGGGGAGTTTCTGCGGGAAACCCGCAGCAGACGACCGTTCCGGCGGCCACTGTTACTGAAAACCGTTACAGCAAAGAGGCACCGCTGACGGCATCTCTCTCCGTTAATCAGAAAATTACCGGCCGCAATTCCCTGAAAGATGTGCGGCATATTGAAATTTCCGCAGGGGATTCCGGCCTGCATTATCAGCCCGGCGATTCCCTCGGCGTCTGGTTTGAGAATGATCCGGCACTGGCCGATGAGATTATCAGTCTGCTGCATGCCGATGCGGCAGCGGAGATTACCGTGTCCGGTCACACCTGCACATTGCGCGGGGCGCTGATCCGGCATCTGGAGCTCACACAGAATAACGGGGGAACGGTCAGCAAATATGCGCAGTTATCGCAGCATGATGCGTTATCCGCGCTGATCAGTGATAAGCAGGCCGCGCTGCATTATGCGCAGAAAACACCTGTCGCGGAAATGCTGCGTCAGGCACCTTCCCGGCCTTCAGCGCAGGCTTTCGCTGATATTCTCCGGCCGCTGACCCCGAGACTCTATTCCATCTCATCATCACAGGCAGAAGCGGACGATGAAATTCATCTGACCGTCGGCGTGGTGCGTTATGACACAGATGGCCGGGCACGGACCGGCGGGGCTTCCGGGTTTCTCGCCGATCATATACAGGAGGGCGGGGATGTGCGGGTTTTCATTGAGTCTAATGATAATTTCCGACTGCCTGCCGACCCGGATGTGCCGGTCATTATGATCGGTGCGGGCACCGGTATTGCGCCGTTCCGTGCCTTTATGCAGCAACGGGAAAATGACGGTGCCTCCGGTAAAAACTGGCTTTTCTACGGCAATCAGCATTTTACCGAGGATTTTCTGTATCAGACCGAATGGCAGCGCTATGTGCGTGATGGTGTGCTGACCCAGATCTCGCTGGCCTGGTCGCGGGATAAACCGGCGAAAACCTATGTTCAGGACAAACTGCGCGAGCAGGGAGCGGACGTGTGGCGCTGGATTGAGGACGGCGCACATATTTACGTCTGCGGTAATGCGGGCCTGATGGCCAGTGATACCGAAGATGCATTACTGGAGATCATCAGCCGGTACGGTAACCGGGATCATGAATCAGCCGATGAGTTTTTAAGTGAGCTGCGCACAGCGCGCCGGTACCAGAGGGATGTCTATTAATGAGCGATAAATATAACGGGCCTTTAATCGTGGAAGGCAAACTGAGCGACAGCGAAAGAATGAAGCGCGACAGCAACTATCTGCGCGGCACCATCAAAGAGGATCTGAAAAATGGTCTGACCGGCGGATTTGAAGGGGATAACTTCCTGCTGATCCGCTTTCACGGCATGTATCAGCAGGATGACAGGGATATCCGGGCGGAACGCACAGAACAGAAACTGGAGCCGCGTCACGCCATGATGCTGCGCTGCCGTTTGCCGGGAGGTGTGATCACACCGGAACAGTGGCTGAGAATAGACAAATTTGCTGCAGAACAGACGCTGTACGGCAGTATCCGGATCACCAACCGGCAGACCTTTCAGTTCCACGGCATTCTGAAAGGGGATGTCAAACCGGCGCATCAGATGCTGCATGAGGCGGGGCTGGATTCACTGGCAACCGCCAATGATGTGAACCGCAATGTGCTCTGTACCTCGAACCCGGTTCAGTCCGGCCTGCACCGTGAAGCGTATGAGTGGGCGAAAAAAATCTCTGAGCATCTGCTGCCGCGCACCCGCGCTTATGCTGAAATCTGGCTGGATAAAGAAAAAGTGGCGGCAACCGATGAGGAACCGATCTTAGGTGAAACCTATCTGCCGCGTAAATTTAAAACCTCAGTGGTGATCCCGCCGCTGAATGATGTTGATCTGCACGCTAATGATATGAATTTTGTGGCGATTGAGGAAAACGGTAAACTGATTAGTTTTAATGTGCTGGTGGGCGGCGGCCTGGCGATGACTCACGGTGATACCGCGACTTTTCCCCGTCTGGCCAGTGAGTTCGGCTTTATCCCGCTGAAAGATACCCTGGCGGTGGCAGAGGCGATTGTCACCACTCAGCGCGACTGGGGAAACCGGACGGAACGCAAAAATGCCAAAACCAAATACACGCTGGAGCGGGTGGGGGTTGACACATTTAAACAGGAAACCGAACGGCGTGCCGGTATCACGTTTTCCCCGATCCGCCCGTATGAATTTACCCTGCGTGGTGATCAGATCGGCTGGTTAAAAGGGATTGATGACCACTGGCATCTGACGCTGTTTATTGAAAACGGGCGTCTGATTGATTTGCCGGGCAAACCGCTGAAAACCGGCGTGGCGGAAATCGCCAGAATCCACCGGGGAGATTTCCGGTTAACCGCCAATCAAAACCTGATTATTGCCGG
Source organism: Morganella sp. HSTU-ASny43 (assembly GCF_022819185.1). Taxonomy (NCBI): domain Bacteria; kingdom Pseudomonadati; phylum Pseudomonadota; class Gammaproteobacteria; order Enterobacterales; family Morganellaceae; genus Morganella; species Morganella sp. HSTU-ASny43. The sequence continues at coordinate 28,893 of NZ_WSPG01000004.1, read as the reverse complement.
TATTCCGGAGGCGGAAAAATCCCGTATCGAATCCCTTGCGCGGGCACACGGCCTTATCAGCGACAATGTCACACCGCTGCGGGAAAACTCAATGGCTTGTGTGTCATTCCCGACCTGTCCGCTGGCAATGGCGGAAGCGGAGCGGTTTCTGCCGGAGTTTGTCACAGAGGTTGAGAAAATTATGTCCTCGCACGGCGTGGGAAATGAAGAGATTGTTCTGCGGGTCACCGGTTGCCCGAACGGCTGCGGAAGAGCCATGCTGTCGGAGGTGGGATTGGTCGGCAAAGCGCCGGATCGCTATAATCTGCATCTCGGCGGTAACCGCACCGGCACCCGTATCCCGCGCATGTACCGCGAAAATATCAGCTCAGCGGTGATTTTATCGGTGCTTGATGAGCTTATCGGACGCTGGTCACAGGAGCGGACGGACGGGGAGGATTTCGGCGATTATCTGATCCGCGCCGGGGTGGTAAAACCGGTTCTGAATTCCGCCGTGGATTTTTATGAGGCAGGTGCTGCCTGAAATAAAAAACCGCGCCGTTTTACGCGGCGCGGTTTCTGTATTCACAGCAAAAATGTATCAGCGGCCGGCATTATTCAGCAGCAGATAAATATTGTCGTCGCCGCGTAAAATATTCAGTGCCAGCACGCTTGGCTTGCCGTCGATAATTTTGCGCAGTTCAACAATGGTCATCACACGCTGGTTGTTGACGCCGATAATCAGGTCTCCCGGCTGAAGGCCGGACATGGCCGCCGGAGAATCTTTCTGTACCGCGTCAATATTCACGCCTTTATTACCCTCTTTATTACTGCCGTTGCTCAGGGTTGCGCCCTGAAGCAGAGTGGTCAGGTTTTCCGCTTTGGTGGTCTGGCCTTCGCTGTCATCCAGGATCACGCTGACTTCCAGCGGTTTGCCTTTGCGCAGCAGACCGATTTTCACTTCTTTACCCGGTGCGGTGGTACCGATTTTGGCTCTCAGTTCCGCAAAGCTGCTGACGCGTTTGCCGTCAACTGAGACCAGCACGTCACCGGACTTAATCCCCGCTTTGGCAGCGGCGGATTTCGGGATCACTTCACTGACAAACGCCCCGCGCTGAGCTTCCACACTCATTGCCTTGGCGATATCTGCGTTCATTTCAGCACCGCGGATGCCGAGGGAGCCGCGTTTGACTTCACCGGTGGCAATCAGCTGTGAGGTCAGGTCTTTGGCCATGTTACTCGGGATAGCAAAGCCGATCCCGATATTACCGCCGCCCGGTGCCAGAATCGCGGTGTTGATACCGATCAGTTCACCGTTGAGATTGACCAGCGCACCGCCGGAGTTACCCCGGTTGATGGAGGCATCGGTCTGGATAAAGTTTTCCAGCCCTTCCACATTCAGACCGCTGCGGCCTAATGCTGATATAATCCCGGAGGTCGCGGTCTGACCCAGACCAAACGGGTTCCCGACAGCAACGGTGAAATCACCGACGCGCAGTTTATCGGAATCCGCCAGGGTGATGGCGGTCAGGTTCGGGGCATTTTTCACCTGTAACAGGGCAATGTCGGTCTGCGGGTCACGGCCGATTAAGGTCGCGTCATATTTGCGGCCGTCATTGAGCTGGATCTGAATTTTATCCGCATTCTGAATAACGTGGTTGTTGGTCAGAATATAGCCTTTCTGTGCATCAATAATGACACCGGAACCCTGTCCCTGGAACGGGCGGACACTTTCCTGCTGTGATGGCATATTCGGGCCGAAGAAGAATTTAAACTCTTCCGGCACCTGCTGGCGGGCAACGGCGGTACCGGAAACTTCCACGCTGACCACAGCGGGCAGCACTTTTTCCAGCATCGGTGCCAGGCTCGGCAGAGATTCACCGGTGGCCATTTTGGCCGGTAAGGCCGCATTTGATACCGCAGGCAGCGCCGCGAGGGATAACCCGAGGCTGATGGCAACAGCACTGAGCAGGTTTTTTTTCTTTTTATTCATCATTCGTTTTGTGTCTCATCAATTAATAAGCTGAATCTGCAGGCATGAGAAGCCGCAGCATACGCAGATACTCCTATGACTCTATGTGTGTGTAAAAGTTCCTCATTCAACGGAAATAAAACAACCTTTACAAGGCTTTACGTGAACTGAAGATTAGTGCGGGGAATGGTTTGAAGGACAGTATTAAGCGGCTGAATTCAGGCGAAAAAAAACCGCAGTCGCCTGCGGTTTCAATGATTAGCTTTCTTTGTTTTCGACGGGACGGAACAGGCCGGATGAGCCGTCTGAATAATCACGCGGCGGCATTTTTACCGGCGCCTGGTCATTATCGGCCTCAGCTTCCGTCAGGCGGTAGCTGAACGGATTATCCTGTGCGGACAGTTCCGGCATAAGTTCTGATGAACTTTTCGCCATGTGCTGATATAACTGGCGGTAATCTTTCGCCATATTATCCAGCAGTTCTGCACTGCGGGCAAAGTGGCTGACCAGCTCTTTGCGGTACTCTTCCAGTTCGGCCTTGTTTTTTTCCAGGTCCCGTTTCATGGCTTCCTGCTCTCTGAACTTAGAACTGCCCAGACGAACGGCCAGCGCACCAATGATTAAACCAACTGCTAATCCGATGAGTGCATATACCCAAATCATGGCTACTCCTTTAAGTGCATCATGCGCGTTAGAATCTGTTGTCACTATAACCGGATTTGCTGTCCGGGGGGAATAGTGAAGGTAAGGCTTTCCGGCATTATCCCGGATTTCCGGGTATAATACCCGCCGCTACATCATAAAAATCTCAATAAAAACCTCTGATAATATTAAGGGATTACCGTTTATGAGCACAACACCGCGTGAGTTGTATCAGCAGGCACTGAACGGCAGCGGATTTGCGCCGGACGACGTGCAGCGGCGTACCGTTGACCGGCTGACAGAGATGCATCAGGCGCTCCTGATGCGCACACCATGCTCCCCTGAGCCGGAAAAAGGGCTGCGCGGCACCCTGAACCGCTGGCTGAAAAAAGCCCCCGCGCCGGTGAGTTGTCCGCCGGTGCAGGGTATTTATATGTGGGGCGGGGTCGGGCGCGGCAAGACCTGGCTGATGGATCTGTTTTATGACAGCCTGCCCGGGCCGCGTAAGCTGCGGCTGCATTTCCACCGCTTTATGCTGCGGGTGCATGAGGAGCTGACGGCGCTTCAGGGACATGAAAATCCGCTGGAGAACATTGCCGACGGCTTTGCACAGGAAACGGATGTTCTCTGTTTCGATGAATTTTTTGTCTCCGATATCACGGATGCCATGATCCTCGGCACTCTGCTGGAAGCCCTGTTTCAGCGCGGTATCGCGCTGGTGGCGACCTCCAATATCCCGCCGGATGATCTGTACCGTAACGGATTACAGCGCGCCCGGTTTCTGCCGGCCATTGATCAGATCAAAAAATACTGTGATGTGCTGAATGTGGATGCGGGGATTGATTACCGTCTGCGCACGCTGACTCAGGCCCATATGTGGCTGACCCCGGCGGATGCGGAAACGTCAGCGGCAATGGACAGCATGTTCTCCCGGCTGACCGGCGGACAGAAAGCCGGTCAGGCGGCGCTGACCATCAATCACCGTCAGCTGCCGGTGGTGCGGGAAACGGATGGTGTGCTGGCGGTGACTTTCCGGACACTGTGTGAGGATGCGCGCAGCCAGCTCGACTATATTGCGCTGTCGAAAATCTATCACACCGTGCTTTTGTATGAGGTTCCGGTGCTGACCACGGAAAATGAGAATGCGGCGCGGCGTTTTCTGGCGCTGGTGGATGAGTTTTATGAGCGAAAAGTAAAACTGATTATTCAGGCGCAGAGCGGGATGGATTCTCTCTATCAGGGGCAGTTATTGTCCTTTGAGTTCGCCAGATGCCTCTCCCGGCTGCAGGAAATGCAAAGTGAGGAGTACCTGAAACTGCCGCATCTGGTATAATGCGCCCCCCTGAAAAGGGTTTCGGGGAAATTTTTTTAATTTGGGGTCGATTTTTTGCAGGGACTTCTCTATAATCTTGCGACCCCACGTTACAGCGGTTTTCTTTATTTCCCAAAGAAGACTGCAACTAGCGCCAGATGATTCTGCTCGAAGGGGTAGGTTTACTGGACAAGCGTCGTGTGAGCCTCAGTTTCTGAACATTGGTTCACCAACATGTAACTTATTTATTGGGTAAGCTTTAATGAAAACTTTTACAGCTAAACCAGAAAGCGTACAACGCGACTGGTTCGTTGTTGATGCAACCGGCAAAACTTTAGGCCGCCTTGCAACTGAATTAGCCCGCCGTCTGCGCGGTAAGCACAAAGCGGAATATACTCCTCACGTTGACACCGGTGATTACATCATCGTTCTGAACGCAGAAAAAGTTGCTGTAACCGGCAACAAGCGTACAGACAAAGTGTACTATCGCCACACTGGCTACGTTGGTGGTATTAAGCAAGCGACCTTCGAAGAGATGATCGCACGCCATCCTGAGCGCGTTATTGAAATCGCTGTGAAAGGCATGTTGCCGAAAGGCCCTCTGGGTCGTGCAATGTACCGTAAACTGAAAGTTTACGCAGGTAACGAGCACAATCACGCGGCACAGCAACCGCAAGTTCTGGACATTTAATCGGGATTATAGGCAATGGCTGAAAATCAATACTACGGCACTGGTCGCCGCAAAAGTTCATCCGCTCGTGTCTTTATTAAGCCGGGTAGTGGTAACATCGTCATCAACCAACGCAGCCTCGAAAACTATTTCGGCCGCGAAACAGCACGCATGGTAGTTCGCCAGCCGCTGGAACTGGTTGAAATGTTAGAAAAACTGGACCTGTACATTACTGTTAAAGGTGGTGGTATCTCTGGTCAGGCAGGCGCAATCCGTCACGGTATCACCCGTGCTCTGATGGCGTACGACGAATCTCTGCGTTCTGAGCTGCGTAAAGCAGGCTTCGTAACGCGTGATGCACGTGAAGTTGAACGTAAAAAAGTGGGTCTGCGCAAAGCACGTCGCCGTCCACAGTTCTCCAAACGTTAATCACTGGTTTCGTTGGAATACAAAAAACCCGCCATCGGCGGGTTTTTTTATAACCGTATAACTGCCGCAAATTATCCCGACATAACCTGTAATTTCATGTTTATTTCATGAATCTGTCCCTGTTAACCCCCATTTTTAGTGTTTTTGAATGATTTTTTGCCCTGACTCACCCTAAGTTGAGCAAAATCTGGTAAACTGGCACAAACATTTTTCTCGCCCCTGAACACACTGCCGCGCGCCCGGATTGGCCCGCTGTGGTTTTCTTTCCCGGATTCAGTGAGAGATTACAGGTAGGAATGGCGTAGTGCGCTGTTCATTCCTTTATTTTGATAAACTTGGAGGTTTTCATGGCTGTCGCTGCCAACAAACGTTCGGTAATGACTCTGTTCTCCGGCCCGACCGATATTTTCAGCCACCAGGTACGGATTGTACTGGCGGAAAAAGGGGTAAGTTTTGAAATTGAGCATGTCGAAGCAGGCAATCTGCCACAAGACCTGATCGATCTGAACCCATACCAGACGGTACCGACACTCGTGGATCGCGAGCTGACCTTATATGATTCACGTATTATCATGGAATACCTTGATGAGCGTTTCCCGCATCCGCCGCTGATGCCTGTTTACCCGGTGATGCGTGCGCAGAGCCGTGTGATGATGCACCGCATCGAGCAGGACTGGTACTCGCTGATGAATAAAATTGAAAAGGGCTCTGCCCAGGAAGCGAACCAGGCCCGCAAACAGTTAACGGAAGAGCTGGTTGCTGTCTCGCCGGTATTCAAAGAATACGCGTATTTCATGAATGAAGAATTCAGCCTGGTGGACTGCTATCTGTCTCCGCTGTTATGGCGTCTGCCGGTACTGGGTATCGACCTGTCCGCACGTCCGTCTTCTGATACCAAACACCTGCAGTTCTACATGCAGCGCGTGTTTGAGCGTGACTCTTTCCTGGCTTCCCTGACGGAAGCTGAGCGTGAGATGCGTTTACAGTCACGGGGTTAACCGCTGATGGATATTCAGGAATTAACACCGCGCCGCCCTTATCTGCTGCGGGCGCACTATGAATGGTTACTGGATAATGAACTGACACCCCATCTGGTGGTGGATGTGAACACCCCTGGTGTGAATGTGCCGATGGAGTATGCTCAGGATGGTCAGATTGTCCTGAATATTGCACCGCGCGCTGTGGGTAATCTGGAAATGACCAACGAGTGGGTCGGTTTTAATGCCCGTTTCGGCGGTGTTCCGCGCCAGGTGGATGTGCCGATGGCTGCCATTATTGCGGTCTACGCCCGTGAAAACGGTGCCGGGATGATGTTTGAGCCGGAAGTGGCTTATGAGGCTGCGGAAGAAGAAGATATTCTGACTCCGGCAGTGGATAACATCACCCTGATCCACGACGAACCGGTAAAACCGGCGGAAGAAAGCACCGACGGGGATGACCCGGAGCCGCCGAAACCACCGCGTGGCCGTCCGAACTTACGTGTCGTGAAGTAACAGACCGATAAATAAAAAAGACCGCGAAAGCGGTCTTTTTTGCATTTAAGGCAGCATGATCAGGTAATTACTCTGCTCATACGTGCAGATAATCGAGAATACTTTCTGCCGCCCGGCGGCCTTCGGCAATGGCGGTAACCACCAGATCCGAGCCGCGTACCACATCCCCGCCGGCAAAAATACCGCTGACGGAGGTTTCAAACGGATAAGTTGCCTGTGCCGGGGCGCTGATCCGGCCCTGCTGATCCCGTGTGACACTGAGAGCGTCCAGCCACGGCATCGCGTGCGGCCGGAAACCGAACGCGATAATGACCGCATCGGCATCAATAACAAAGGCGGAATTATCATCCGTTTCAATCTGACGGCGGCCGCTGCTGTCCGCATCACCCAACCGGGTGGTTAATACGCGGACACCACAGGCGTTACCCGTTGCATCGGTTTCAATGGCGGATGGCTGACAGTTAAAACGGAAATTAACCCCTTCCTCTTTAGCATTTTTCACCTCACGGCGCGAGCCCGGCATGTTCTCCTCATCCCGGCGGTACACACAGGTCACTTCTGCAGCACCCTGACGGATGGCGGTCCGCAGGCAATCCATTGCCGTATCTCCGCCGCCGAGTACCACGACGCGTTTATTCTTCAGGTCAATAAACGGAGCGGAATCATCATCCGGCAACCCCATCACCTGACGGGTATTGCCGATCAGATACGGCAGGGCGCTGTACACCCCGGCGGCATCTTCATTTTTCAGCCCGCCGCCCATCGACTGATAGGTGCCCGCACCAATAAAGACGGCATCATAATTCTGCTGTAACTCACTGAGCGTGATCTCTTTTCCGATCTCGGTATTCAGCTGAAACTCCACACCCATCTCTGTGAACAGCTCACGGCGGCGCTGCATAATGGATTTTTCCAGCTTAAACGACGGAATACCGAAGGTGAGAAGCCCGCCGATTTCCGGGTGTTTATCAAACACCACCGGGGTTACGCCGTTGCGGATCAGCACATCGGCACAGGCCAGCCCGGCAGGACCGGCGCCAATCACCGCGACCTTTCTTCCGGTCGGACGGACAGCGGAGAGATCCGGTTTCCAGCCCATCTCAAAGGCTTTATCGGTGATATAACGTTCAATATTGCCGATGGTGACCGCGCCAAACTCGTCATGCAGGGTACAGGCACCTTCGCACAACCGATCCTGCGGACACACCCGGCCGCACACTTCCGGCAGGCTGTTGGTCTGGTGTGACAGCTCTGCGGCCTCAATAATCCGGCCTTCCTCCGCCAGCCGCAGCCAGTTGGGGATATAGTTATGTACCGGGCATTTCCATTCACAGTACGGATTACCACAGCCGAGGCAGCGGGTCGCCTGCTCTTTCACCTGCGGCGGCGAAAACGGCTCATAAATCTCGATAAATTCGGTTTTACGGAGTGCCAGCGGCAGCTTTTGCGGATCCGTACGCTGTAATTCAATAAACTGATAAACATTGCGGCTCATCTTGATTCCCCTTACTGTGCCCGGATCCGTAATTCAGTGTCTGCGTGGCGGGTTACCCCGGCAAGTGCATAAATATCCGCAGATTTCGGCTTGACGAGGATAAACCGCCCGGCCTGCTCTGTCCAATCTCTGAGAAGTGCGTCTGCTCTGGCGGAACCGGTCAGGCGGCGGTGGTCTTCCAGCATGCCGCGCAAATGTTCCTGCAGAACCGGCAGCCCGCTGATATCGCGGGTTTCCGCCATTTCAGGATTGACACGTCCGGCGGCGGTGCCGTCCTCATCATAGAGATAAGCGAATCCGCCGGTCATCCCGGCCGCGAAGTTAATTCCGGTTTTGCCGAGCACACAGACAATCCCGCCGGTCATATATTCACAGCCGTTATCACCGACGCCTTCGACCACCGCGAGTGCGCCGGAGTTACGGACAGCAAAGCGCTCTCCGGCACGGCCTGCGGCGTAGAGTTTGCCGCCGGTGGCACCATACAGACAGGTATTTCCGGCAATTGTGGTGTCGTGAGCGGCAAAGGCAGAACCCGGATGCGGATGCAGAACAATCTGCCCGCCCGCCATGCCTTTACCGACATAGTCGTTGGCATCGCCCGTGAGCGTCAGTTCAATCCCGGCGGCATTCCAGACCCCGAAACTCTGCCCGGCGGTGCCGGTAAAATGCAGTTTCAGCGGCGAAGCGGCGATCCCGCTGTTGCCGTACAGCTCCGCTACAAAGCCGGAGAGCGCAGCCCCCACTGAGCGGTCGGTATTGCGGATATCATAATAAAAGGCACGGGATTGCTGTGTCTGCACACAGGTCCGGGTATCTTCCAGGATGCGGCGGTTCAGTTCCCCCTTATCAAACGGCGGGTTAGTTTGAGAGCAGAACAGTGCCGCACCTTCATGCGGTACCGGAGAGACCAGTAAATCGGACAGATCCAGTTTCTGCTGCCGGGCAGTGGTGCCTTCAATTCTGACCAGCAAATCAGTGCGGCCGATAAGATCGGTCAGTTTTCTCACCCCCAGTTGCGCCATCAGCTCACGGGTTTCCTGTGCAATAAAGCGGAAATAGTTCATTACCCGCTCCGGCAGGCCGTGATAGTGATCGCGGCGCAGCGTTTCATCCTGGGTTGCCACGCCGGTGGCGCAGTTATTCAGGTGGCAGATGCGCAGATATTTGCAGCCGAGGGCGACCATCGGGCCGGTACCGAAACCAAAGCTCTCCGCACCAAGAATGGCGGCTTTGATGATATCCAGTCCGGTTTTCAGTCCGCCGTCTGTCTGTAAGCGGATTTTATGGCGCAGACCGTTGCTCACCAGTGCCTGCTGGGCTTCTGCCAGCCCCAGCTCCCACGGGGTACCCGCGTATTTGACAGAGGTGAGCGGACTGGCGCCGGTGCCGCCGTCATATCCCGAAATGGTGATGAAATCGGCATAGGCTTTGGCCACACCGGTAGCAATGGTGCCGACGCCCGGTTCAGAGACCAGTTTGACGGAAATCAGTGCTTCCGGATTGACCTGTTTGAGATCGAAAATCAGCTGTGCCAGGTCTTCGATAGAGTAAATATCATGGTGCGGCGGCGGGGAAATCAGGGTGACGCCGGGCACCGAATAGCGCAGCGAGGCGATATACGGCGTGACTTTATCTCCCGGCAACTGGCCGCCTTCGCCGGGTTTTGCGCCCTGTGCCACTTTGATCTGGATAACCCGCGCACTGCGCAGATACCCCGGTGTCACACCAAAGCGGCCGGAGGCCACCTGTTTGATTTTAGAGTTTTTTTCTGTGCCGAACCGCGCCGGGTCTTCTCCGCCTTCGCCGGAATTGGAGCTGCCGCCGAGCCGGTTCATGGCGACAGCCAGTGCCTCATGGGCTTCCGGGCTGAGGGCACCGATAGACATGGCGGCGGTATCAAAGCGGGAAAACAGGGATTCCGCCGATTCAGTTTCATCAATACTGATAGGTTGTGTATCGGTGCGCAGTGCCAGCAAATCGCGCAGCATGGCCGCCGGACGGCCGTTTACCAGAGCAGCATAGTGCTGATAATCCGCATAATGTCCGCTGTGAACCGCTTTTTGTAATGTTGCGATCACATCCGGGTTATAGGCGTGATATTCACTGTTATGAATGTATTTCAGCAGACCGCCTGCATCGAGCGGTTTGCGCGGCAGCCAGGCGAGGCGGGACAGATTATGCAGATCCTGCTGAAAATCACTGAAATCCGCGCCGCCGATCCGGTTCGGTACACCCCGGAAGCAGAGCTCTGCCACAGAATCACTCAGGCCGACTGCTTCAAACAGTTTGGCACAGCGGTAGGAGGAGACAGCAGAGATCCCCATTTTGGACATGATTTTATACAGTCCTTTGTTGATACCGTTGCGGTAGTTGAGCAATACCTGTGCCGGTGAGTGCGTGAGGACGTTATCACTGCACAGTTTCAGCAGGGATTCACAGGCAAGATAAGGGTAAATGGCGGTGGCACCGAATCCGAGCAGCACAGCAAAATGATGCGGGTCACGGGCACCGGCGGTTTCGGCGATGATATTGGCGTCACAGCGCAGGCTCTGGCTGACCAGCCGTTGCTGTACCGCGCCTACCGCCATCGGTGCCGGGATCGGCAGGGTGTCCGGGGAAATCTGCCGGTCACTCAGTACCACCAGTACAGTACCGGCGCGGACAGCGGCTTCCGCATTATCACACAGGGTGCGGATCGCCTGTTCCAGTGTGGTTTCCCGCGGATCAAAACAGAGTGACAGATGTTCTGCACGGTAATAATCCGGATCACGGCTCAGTAATTGTTCGAAATCCGTGTGCATCAGCACCGGTGAGGCCATACTCAGCCGGTGTGCCTGGCCTTCCGCTTCGCAGAAGACATTCATTTCCCGGCCGATGCTGGTGGCGAGCGACATAACATGGGCTTCCCGCAGCGGATCGACCGGCGGGTTGGTTACCTGGGCAAACTGCTGGCGGAAATAGTCATAAATCAGGCGCGGGCGGGCGGAGAGTACCGCAAACGGGGTATCATCCCCCATTGAGCCTACCGCTTCCTGGCCGTTTTCCCCCAGCACCCGCAGAACCTGCTCCAGCTCTTCCAGGGTGTACCCGAACTGTTTCTGATACACCGCCAGTTGTGCATCACCGAAGGCGCGCTGCGGCGGTGTTTTATTCATCAGATCCTGATACGGCGTGAGCCGCACAACATTTTTCTCCAGCCACGCTTTGTACGGATGACGGGTTTTGAGATCGTTATCGGTCTCGCGGGTATGCAGGATACGGCCTTCCTGTGTATCAATCACCAGCAGTTCGCCCGGCCCGACACGGCCTTTTTCAGTGACTTCATCCGGCTGATAATCCCAGATACCGATCTCAGAGGCGCAGGTGATCAGTTTGTCTGTGGTAATGACATAACGGGCAGGGCGCAGCCCGTTGCGGTCGAGGTTACAGGCGGCATAGCGCCCGTCAGAGATAACAATTCCGGCCGGGCCGTCCCACGGCTCCATATGCATGGAGTTAAAATCAAAAAAGGCGCGCAGATCATCATCCATATCCGGGTGATTCTGCCAGGCAGGCGGCACCAGCAGCCGCATGGCACGCACCAGATCCATCCCGCCGTTGAGAAACAGTTCCAGCATATTATCCAGCGAGCTGGAATCCGAACCGGTTTCATTAACAAACGGGGCGGCGGTGATGAGATCTGGGATCAGCGGTGTGCGGAATTTATAAGCACGGGCACGGGCCCACTCGCGGTTACCGGTGATAGTGTTGATTTCGCCGTTATGGGCGAGATAGCGGAAGGGCTGTGCCAGCGGCCAGCGTGGAACGGTATTGGTTGAAAAACGCTGGTGAAACAGGCAGATAGCGGATTCCATTCTTAAATCGGCCAGATCCGGATAAAAACGCGGCAGATCGGCGGCCATGCACAGCCCTTTATAAATCGTCACCAGATTGGACAGGCTGCAGACATAAAAATCCGGGTCGCTGATGCGCTTTTCAATCCGGCGGCGCGCCATAAACAGGCGGCGTTCCAGATCCCGTGCCCGCCAGCCTGCGGGAGCATTGATAAAGACCTGCTCAATCTGCGGCATACCGGCGAGGGCGATTTCGCCGAGGATCTCCGGTCTGACCGGCACTTTACGCCAGCCTGCGATAAACAGTGTTTCGTCCGCCAGCTCTTCTTCGATAATATCGCGGCAGGCTTGTGCAATGACCGGATCCTGACTGAGAAACAGCATCCCGACTGCATAATTACGCGCCAGCCGCCATTCATTCTCCGCAGCAATCATCTGAAAGAAGCGATCGGGTTTTTGTAATAACAAACCGCAGCCGTCCCCGGTTTTGCCGTCGGCGAGGATCGCACCGCGGTGCTGCATCCGCGCCAGCCCGCTGATGGCAGTACGCACGACTTTGTGGCTGGGTTGTCCTTCGAGGTGGGCAATCAGGCCGAAACCGCAGTTGTCCTTATCCTGTGACGGGTTATAAAGCATAAGTGGCCCCTTTTGCATGTCTCACATTAGGCCGCATTTCTGCGGCAAAGCTGTTTCCGGGCCTCAGTCAGCCCTGCTGACGACAGATATCTCAGCAAAGGGTATTGTGATGTGTGTTTGTGCCGCGACCGGCAAGCGAATAATTATTATATCGGTGCTGACCACAGGTGATCCGGAACGTCGTTTTTCAACTTACCGGGAAATACGGTGACGGTCAAATATCAGGTAACTGACAGTATGTGAGCATGGTTTTTGCGATAATTTAATGAAAAAAAACTATTTTCAGGATTTTAATCCGCTGTTTCCGCAACCGGAGTACCGATTTTTTGTGTGATGTACATCACTGTTTTTTGCGGGTTATTACCGCGCAGCATGGGCATTTTTATTTATAACCTGATTTTATCTGCTCTGTTTCTGCTAATTTGCAGATAAATGTCGTGTTTTTAATTTTATTCAGATAAAAAAACAGTACCGGGTGGTAATCCGGCCATATTATCCGGCTGAGGATGCCTGTAACGCCGGCTGATTTGATTTTTTACTTAATCCGCGCCGGAAACGCTGTGATCCGCCAATTTTACGTTATGATACTAACCCTCATTCAGCGGGTGGAGCAGGTATGAAATTGCTACGCGGTTTAGCACAATATTATGTTGATTTACTGATGAAACTGGGCCTGGTCCGGTTTTCGTTATTGCTGGCATCGGGACTGGTGGTGCTGGCGATGGTGGTGCAGATTGCTGTCACCATGCTGCTTCAGGGGGAAGTACAGAGCATTGACCTGGTGCGCTCTGTCTTCTTCGGCCTGCTGATCACGCCGTGGGCGGTCTATTTTATGTCTGTGGTGGTTGAACAGCTGGAGGAATCCCGCCAGCGCCTGTCCAGACTGGTCAGTAAACTGGAAGTGATGCGCAAGCGGGATCTCGAACTCAATGAACAGCTGAAAGAGAACATTACCCAACTGAATCAGGAGATTACCGAGCGCGAAAAAGTTGAGGATGAACAGGTTGTTCTGCTGGATAAACTGAAGAAAGAGATCAGCCGCCGCGAACAGACCCAGCTCGAATTTGAACAGCAATCTGTCCTGCTGCGCTCCTTCCTTGATGCTTCGCCGGACCTGGTGTATTACCGCAATGAGAAAAATGAGTTTTCCGGCTGTAACCGCGCGATGGAACTGCTTACCGGCCGCAGTGAAAAACTGCTGCGCGGCCTGACCCCGCGCGATATTTATGAACCGGAAATCGCTGATAAGGTGATGGAAACGGATGAAAAAGTGTTCCGTCATAATGTTTCGCTCACCTATGAGCAGTGGCTGGTCTACCCGGACGGACGCAAAGCCTGCTTTGAGCTGCGCAAAGTACCGTTCTATGACAGTGTCGGCAAACGCCACGGCCTGATGGGCTTTGGTCGTGATATCACTGAGCGCAAGCGTTATCAGGAAGCGATTGAAAACGCCAGCCGTGAGAAAACCACCTTTATCTCCACCATCAGTCACGAACTGCGTACGCCACTGAACGGGATTGTCGGGCTGAGCCGCATTCTGCTGGATACGGATCTCAATCCGGAACAGGAAAACTACCTGAAAACCATTCATGTCAGCGCCGTCACCCTCGGCAATATCTTCAATGACGTGATTGAGATGGACAAACTGGAGCGGCGTAATGTCCGCCTCGATACCCAGCCGGTCAATTTCACCGAATTTATTTCTGATCTGGAAAACCTGTCCGGCCTGCTGGTGCAGCCGAAAGGGCTGCAGTTCACCCTCGACCTGATCCAGCCGGTACCGTCTGTGATCATGGCGGATGGCACCCGTCTGCGCCAGATCCTGTGGAATCTTATCGGCAACGGCGTGAAGTTCACCCGCGAAGGCGGTATCACGGTGAAAGTGTGGCGTGAAGCCAATGATATGCTCTGCTTTGAGGTGCGGGATTCCGGTATCGGCATTCCGAAGGATGAGCTGGAAAAAATCTTCGCCATGTATTACCAGGTAACGGACAGCGCGGGCGGACGCCCTGCCACCGGTACCGGTATCGGCCTGGCGGTCTCCCGCCGTCTGGCACAGGCAATGGGCGGTGATATCACCGTGACCAGTGAGCCGGGCAAAGGCTCCTGCTTCACGCTGTCGGTCTGCGCACCGGCCCAGGAGGCTCCGGAGGAGGAGGACGATGACGGTCTGCTGCTGCCGGCCCTGAATATCCTGCTGGTGGAAGATATCGAGCTGAATGTGGTGGTGGCGCGCTCTGTCCTGGAAAAACTGGGTAATACGGTGGATGTCGCGATGAACGGCCGTGACGCGCTGGCGATGTTCTCGCCGGAGGAGTACGACCTTGTGCTGCTGGATATTCAGCTGCCGGATATGAGCGGACTGGATATCGCCCGTGAGCTGCATCAGCGTTATCAGGCGGATGATTTACCGCCGCTGGTGGCACTGACCGCCAATGTGCTGAAGGATAAAAAAGAGTATCTGGACGCCGGTATGGATGACGTGCTGAGCAAACCTCTCGCTGTGGGCGCTCTGACGCAGATGATAGCGAAATTCTGGGGAGACGGTAGTGAGGCACTGCCTGCGGAGGAAAGCGGCTCAGCGGCGTCTGAGGACGTGTATGCGCAGTCACTGGATCTGGAGATGCTGAATCAGTACATCGAACTGGTGGGACCGAAACTGATTGAAGACAGCCTGGATGTGTTTGAAAAAATGATGCCGGGCTATCTGGCGATCCTCAATTCCAACATGGTGGCGAAAGACCGCAAAGGCATTGCGGAAGAGGGACATAAAATCAAAGGCGCCGCCGGGTCAGTCGGGCTTATCCATCTGCGGCAGGTTGCACAGCAGATTCAGTCACCGGAATTACCGGCATGGGACGATAACGTGCAGGAGTGGGTCGATGAACTGAATCACGATTGGGAAAGTCAGGTGGGAATTTTAAGAAACTGGCTGGCAAATCGCAGGTAAAAAATAACCCCAACCGAGGTTGGGGTGCGCGAATACTGCGCCAACACCAGGGAAACTGGTTCACCCGCGACAACTATTTATCGTTATTTAGGCGAGTGATGAAATAGGCTCTTACATCATACAGGCTTCAACATAGCAAAGATAAGTATTTTTGTTACAAGATTCATTAAAAACTGTGATGAAGATTGGTGTTTGCACCTCTAAAGGGTTAAGCATTAATCTACTACAAAAGGAGTCAGATATGAAATCTGTTGGTATCGTTTTAAGCGGATGCGGTGTTTTCGACGGTAGTGAAATCCATGAATCCGTTCTTTCGTTGCTCAGTTTAACCCAATCCGGCGCACAGGTGTATTTTTTTGCACCGGATGAACCTCAACGCACTGTTATCAATCATCTTTCCGGTGAGGAAAAATCAGAAAAGCGCAATATGCTGGAAGAGTCAGCACGGATTTCACGCGGAGAAATCCGTCCGCTGGCCGACGCGGATGCGTCACAGCTGGATGCACTGATTGTTCCGGGCGGTTTCGGTGCGGCAAAAAATCTGTGCGATTTTGCCGTAAAAGGTGCTGACTGCGAAATAGATAAATATTTTTTATTATTGACGCGTGGGATGTTATCTCAGGGCAAACCGATGGGATTTATGTGTATTGCACCGGTGATGATCCCGAAAATCGTTAATTCATCAGTACAACTTACCATTGGCAATGATTCTGATATTGCGGCGGCGATCGCGGAAATGGGCGGCGTACATGTCAATTGCACGGTGGATAATATCGTCGTAGATGAAACCCATAAAATCGTGACAACCCCAGCCTATATGCTGGCTGAGAATATCGCACAGGCACAGATCGGGATTGATAAACTCGTGAAGAAAGTGCTCGGAATGGCCTGATAAAGAATGAGGAAAATGATGGGGAGGATATTGCGGTTTCTGCGAAAAATAGTTGTTTTTGTTATGTTGTTATGGGTAACAATGATAATTTTGTTCGCGTTCCTCCCTGTCCCTTACTCTATGGTGATGCTGGAAAGGCAGCTTTCGGCATGGTCAACATTCAATTTTTCTTATGTCGCTCACAGTACATGGGCGGGTGAAGACGCTATTTCCCCGCAGATGAAGCTGGCGGTGATTGCGTCTGAGGATCAGAATTTCCCGCACCACCACGGTTTTGACTTCGGTGCTATCTCCGACGCACTGTCAAAAAGCGGTAAGAAAGGCAGGGCGGCACGCGGTGCATCCACACTGAGCCAGCAGACGGTCAAGAACCTGTTTCTGTGGGATGGCCGCAGCTGGGTACGAAAAGGGCTGGAAACGCTGCTGACGCCCGGTATTGAGCTGGTCTGGTCAAAGTCACGGATCCTGACGGTGTATCTCAATATCGCGGAGTTCGGGCCGGGAATTTTCGGTGCCGAAGCGGCGGCGCAGCACTTTTTCGGCAAAAGCGCGAAAAATCTGACGGCGGCTGAGGCTGCATTACTGGCTGCCGTGCTGCCGAATCCCCACCGGTTGCATGCGGATAAACCTTCCGCGTATCTCCGCCAGCGTCAGCAATGGATATTGCATCAGATGCAGTTGCTGGGCGGAACAACGTTCCTGAAGAAAAATAATCTGGCTGATAATTAGCCGCAGTATAATGAATTTATCTTACTGATTTGTTTTTTTACAAAAATGATAAGTAAATATAATAATGACCGCAGCTCAGACTGTTTTGGTATAATATTCTTATTATTTGTTATTTATTGATATATCCTGCATTTTATCTGCATTCAGGCGGATGAGCAGAAAGCAGGCATCCGGCACGGGCATAAAAAAACCTGACATTAAGTCAGGTTTCTTATCGGTTTCCGAAAGCAGACGGAATTAATTCAGCCAGGTAAAGGCGGTGGTGACTTTTTTCGCGCCATCCGTTTCACTGGCTACTTTCGCCGCGGCAGCCCCTTCCTGACGGGTAACCACCCCTAACAGGAAAATCTCACCGTTTTCAGTGATTACCTTGATATTCGCGGATTTTACCGCATCACTGGTCAGCAGCTTGGAACGGACTTTTGTCGTAATCCAGGCGTCTTTGGAGGCAGTCCCCAAATCAATCGGTGTTCCCTGGCGGACTTCGTTATACACCAGTTCGGTACCGTCCACTTTGGCGGCAATCTCTTTTGCCCGCCGAGCCAGAGAGAGATCTTCCGCCTGACCAATCAGCAGGACTTTCCCCTGATAAGCCACCGGAATAATCCGCTGCTGTTTGATATCTTTATCTTTATTGAGCTGGCCGCTGACACGGGCTTCCAGTGTGCCGTCATCGACCTGTGTGCCGACAGAACGGGGGTCTGATGCGGCTTTGGTCGCAACTGCCGCAGATCCGACAAGTGCTGCGCCGATACATCCCTGTAACAGTAACGCGCTGCAGATTAGTGCTGCCACGGGCACAATTCTCATAATATCTCCTTAGTCTTCCTGGTGGGGGAAAAGGGTATTGTCGATTAAATCACATAAACAATTCACCGTCAGCATATGCACTTCCTGTATGCGGACACTGTGCTGTGAGGGTACGCGGATTTCCGCATCACGCGGACCCAGCAGACCAGCCAGCTCCCCGCCGTCGTAGCCGGTCAGGGCCACAATGGTCATATCACGGGTCACCGCAGCTTCAACCGCTTTGATAATATTGCGGCTGTTGCCGTGTGTGGATATCGCCAGCAGCACATCACCGGTCTGGCCGATGGCGCGGACCTGCTTGGCATAAATTTCATCCTGCTGCCGGTTGGCGGCGATTGCGGTCATCACCACATTATCCGTATTCAGTGCCAGTGCGGGCAGGCTCGGGCGTTCGGTTTCAAACCGGTGGATCATACTGGTGGCGAAGCGCGAAGCTGTCGCCGCCGACCCGCCGTTACCGCAGCAGAGGATTTTATTGCCGTTGAGCAGCGACTGAACCATCATCATGGCCGCCCGGGAAATAGCATCCGGCAGGGCTTCTGCGGCTGCAATCTGCGTCTGAATACTTTCAGTAAAACACTGTTTAATTCTGTCTAACACGTATAAGTCCTGCTATCAGCAACGGATAACGACATTAACAAAAGTCGGCGTGACCAAAGGCATTTTTCAGCCAGTCGATATGGTCACCGGTTATGGCGCAAATGTCAAAACGGCAGTCACAGGTCAGCATACTCAGCTGTTGCTGAGATAACCAGCAGGAAGCCGCATAAAGTAAGCGGCGCTGTTTGGTTTTTGTGACACTGGCAGCCGCTCCGCCATAGTGTGCATTGCGGCGGTAGCGGACCTCGGTAAACACCCAGGTGCCGCTGTCCCGCATAATTAAATCAATTTCGCCCCGGCGGAAACGGACATTCTGCGCAACAAATGTCAGTCCCTGCTGTTCCAGCCAGCGCCGGGCAAATTGTTCATGACGACGGCCTGTCAGCCATGTAAGCATAAATACGTTCCCTGTATATCAGCAATATAAAGGTGACATCCTGTCACCTGTAAAATTCAGACAAAGACTAGTTTGCGGCACCCAGCGGGGCAAGATTACCCTGCTTAAACTCCAGCCACGGCAGGTGACGGTAAACGGTGCAGTTATCAGTGACAGTGATGTCTCCGCTGGCGCCATTCATGCGCAGAGTATGACGCTGCATATCACCGAACTGATTCGCCAGACGCCATGCATCCATGCCCATCGCATAGAGGCGGACACGGGTATAGTCGTTGCCGAATTTCCCGGCTGCCTGACTCAGTAACTGCGGATTACCGCCCGCAATCAGCGGGATATCTGTCAGTTTCAGCCCTTCCATTTCAAACTGAAAATCTTTGCCGGTTCCGGCTTTATTGCTGCGGGAGCTGGCATAAAACGCCGGGCGTCCGCGCGCACTGGTGGCAAATTCCAGCGCCGGTTTGATGTAAATCAGCTGATCAGAGGTGGCGATAATATAGACAGAGTCCACACCGCCGCTGACAGGCTGCGGCTGTACCACGGTACCGTCCGGCTGCGCTGCCGCTGATGAGGATGGCTGCACCGGCACGCCGGTCAGTGAAAGTGAACTGCCCGGATTGCCGGAGAAGGTCTGATGCAGTACCAAACCACCACCATTTTTCTGCCACTCATCGGCAAAGCTTTGTGCGATCCGGCGGCCGAAGCTGTTATCCGGTGTCAGTACCAGCGGCGCGGTTTTGTTATCCTGACGGATAAACTGTGCGGCGTTGCGGGCTTCATCTTCCGGTGAAAGTGAGAAGTAGCAGACATTCGGACGGGCGATTGGTGTATCTAATTCATTGAGCGCCAGAATGTTCAGCGGGGTGTTTGCGGTTGCCAGTGTGGCCACATCCCCTTTGAGCAGCGGCCCGACAATCAGGTCCATGCCGTCAGCCTGTGCCTGCGCCAGCAGAGTTGCCAGCGGTTTGCTGTCGGTATCATAGATTTTCACGTCAGTGACAGTGCGGGACTCGCCGCTGTACGGCAGTACCTGCGGGGCAGATACCGGACTTGCGGCGGTTGCGCCGTCTGCGGTGCTGTCATTTGACGGTGCACCGTTTGCTTCATCCGGTGCGGTGATATCTTTATCCGGATCTGCCGGGCTGAGGGTGGTCTGTGCCGGAACGGCGCTGACCGGCTGTGCGGCCGGAATATCAGCAACCCGGTAACCGGTACTGTATACCGCGCCGTTTTGTGCATCAGTAAAGCCCTGACGGATAGCATCACCCATCAGTTTCGCCTGGCCGCTCAGCGGCAGGAACAGGGCAACGCGGGCATTTTTACCGGTCTGGCCGTAGGTGCTGCTCAGGGTCTGGATAAGGTCCTGCGGCAGGGATTTGGCGGCCGGGTTATCCGGGTAACGGATTTGCCAGTCACCCAGTGCGGCGGAAAGCGCTTTCAGATCCTGCTGGTTGTTCTGATACAGAATAAGCAGATCAACCCAGCCCTGTAAGACGCTTTCATCAGCGTTAACCTGAATGTTATTGCGCTCTTCGGGGGTAAAACGTGTTAGCATCAGCCAGGTTTCATCAATATTCTGCTGATGTGCATCCGGATCAGTGAGCAGCGGCTCCTGAGCGATATAAGCACGGATTGCGTCAACGGACGGCTTTCCGGCGGCTGCATCAATAATCTTCTGATATTGCTGAACCTGTGTTTCCGGCTGGCCTTTGCCGGCTGTGCCCGCATGCCGGTTCTCAAGTGTACAGCCTGAGAGAACCAGCGTGGAAAAGAGTGCGGTACAAAGTAATTGCCTGCGGTAACGCGATAAAGTTAAGGAAAACATACTGTACCCGGTTATAGTTTTCTGAAAGCTCAATTCTAATGTGATCATCTGGACGAAACAATGAATCAACCTAATCAAGCCGTGGTTGCGGCAGCGACACTTTATGTTGTGCCGACACCGATCGGTAATCTGAATGACATCACAGCACGTGCTCTTGAGGTGCTCACGAATGTCGATCTGATTGCAGCGGAAGATACCCGGCATACCGGCTTATTACTTTCGCACTTCGGTATTAATAACCGGTTGTTTGCGCTGCATGATCATAATGAACAGTATAAAGCAGATCAATTAATTACCAAATTACAGTCCGGGATCAGTATCGCATTAGTGTCCGATGCAGGTACACCTTTAATTAACGATCCCGGTTACCATCTGGTCCGCCGCGCCCGTGATGCGGGGCTTACTGTGATCCCGCTGCCCGGTGCCTGTGCGGCTGTCACCGCGCTGAGTGCTGCCGGTCTGCCCTCTGACCGTTTTTGTTACGAGGGATTTCTGCCGGCCAAAACCAAAAGCCGGCAGGACACACTGCGGACGCTGGCCGATGAACCGCGCACGCTGATTTTTTATGAATCCACCCACCGCATTCTGGATACACTGGCCGATATGGTCACCGTCTGGGGGGAAGACCGTTATGTGGTGCTGGCGCGGGAGCTGACCAAAACCTGGGAATCCATTCAGGGGAAACCGGTCGGGGAACTGCTGGCCTGGATTAAGGAAGACGAAAACCGCCGCAAAGGGGAGATGGTACTGATTGCGGAAGGTGCTAAGCCGGTGCAGGATGAGGAATTCAGCCCGGAAATTCTGCGTGCACTGGCGATTGTGCAGAAAGAACTGCCGCCGAAAAAAGCGGCTGCGGTGGTGGCGGAACTGTACGGCGTGAAGAAAAATGCTCTTTACCGTTACACCCTGGACGGGGATTCTGCCGCAGAGTGATGCCTTTTCCGCCATCCGCTCTTCCGGAGCGGAGTTATTCTGTACATCAGCGGGAAAGCTGCTTATAATCCGCAGCGGAGTCAGCCAGGCAATCGCTGCTTTATCGTAGTCCCTCCGGGAGACGGGTAAAGGGGAGGAAAGTCCGGGCTCCACAGGGCAGGGTGCCAGATAACGTCTGGGAGGCGCGAGCCTACGACCAGTGCAACAGAGAGCAAACCGCCGATGGCCCGTAAGGGCACAGGTAAGGGTGAAAGGGTGCGGTAAGAGCGCACCGCGCGGCTGGTAACAGTCCGTGGCACGGTAAACTCCACCCGGAGCAAGGCCAAATAGGGGTTCATATGGTGCGGCCCGCACTGAACCCGGGTAGGCTGCTTGAGCCAGTGCGTGAGTGCTGGCCCAGAGGAATGATTGTCCACGACAGAACCCGGCTTAACGGCTGACTCCTCACTATCACAACCCCGCGTCTGACGCGGGGTTGTTTCATTTCAGGCCGTGTGTCAGGCCAGAATATCAATAAGCAGTGCCCGGCAGGGCGTTTTCGCCTGAAAGGTCACTTCCCGGCTGTCCTGAATAAACGCGCCGTCACCGCATTCAATTATCCCCTGTTTCTGCCCGTCATCCGCCGTCACTGTACCGTGAACCGACTGATAGAATGCCCGTTTACCGTACAACGGCAGTGTCAGGGATTCACCGGCAGGAAGCAGGATATGGGAAATCCGCACCCCCTGCTGTAAATCAAGACTGCCGTCTTCACCATCCGGCGAGGCAATCAGCTGTACCGGCTGCTGTGTCAGCATCAGTTTTTGTGAACTGCCGCGCAGGCTGCCGCGTGCAGCTTTCAGCCAGATCTGAATCCGGGTCAGCGGTGATTTCTCACAGGGATTGGTTTCAGTGTAACTGACATCCCTGCGCGGTGAGAAAAACAGACACTCATCCTGTCTGCTCTCCAGATACAGTCCGTCATTATCACGAATATCGTGCTTCCCTCTGAGGATCAGGTTTACAATATCCACATCGGGATAGGATTTGGGCTGGAAACCGGCACCGGGAGCCAGTACCTCCTGATTCAGTGCTTTCAGCGGGCCGTACCCCATAAATCCGGGGTCAAAATAGTGCCCGAAAGAGAAAGCATATTTCGCCTGTAACCAGCCATAGTCGGCGGACCCGGCCTGTCCGGCGGTTCTGTGTATAATCATAATGGTCTGCCTGTTATTCTACATGGTGAAATAATAAAGGGCTGGACGCTGAATTGTTAGCCAGTTAATCTGGTGGCGACATTCAAAATTTCTGACTGAGATAATGATGAGTAAAGACAAAGCGTTAACGCTGGAATCATTGCGCGTGATGGATGCCATCGACCGCCGGGGAAGTTTTGCGGCGGCGGCGGAAGAACTGGGGCGTGTACCGTCCGCCCTGAGCTATACCATGCAGAAACTGGAAGAAGAGCTGGATGTTGTTCTGTTTGACCGCTCGGGTCACCGGACAAAATTCACTAATGTCGGGCGGATGCTGCTGGAGCGCGGCCGCCTGCTGCTGGAAGCGGCGGATAAACTGACCAGTGATGCGGAAGCACTGGCAAGAGGCTGGGAGCCGCATCTGACCATCGTCTGTGAGGCGCTGATCCCGACGGCCTCGCTGTTCCCGCTGGTGGACAAACTGGCACAGAAATCCACCACTCAGCTGACTCTGGCCACCGAAGTGCTTGCCGGTGCCTGGGAGCGGCTGGAAACCGGGCGTGCCGATATCGTGATTGCGCCGGATATGCATTTCCGCACTTCTTCTGAAATCAACTCCCGCCCGCTCTATTCTGTGGTGAATGTGTATGTGGCGGCACCGGATCACCCGATCCACAAAGAGCCGGAGCCGTTATCCGATACCACCCGGGTGAAATACCGGGGAATTGCCGTGGCGGATACTGCCCGCGAACGTCCGGTACTGACGGTGTTACTGCTGGACAAACAACAGCGCCTGACGGTCAGTTCTATTGATGATAAACGTCGTGCCCTGCTTGCCGGACTGGGTGTGGCGAGCATGCCGTACCCGCTGGTGGAAAAAGATATTCAGGAAGGCCGCCTGAAAGTGATCGGCTCCGAATACAGCCATGAAACCAATGTGATTATGGCGTGGCGCCGCGACAGCATGGGTGAGGCCAAAGCCTGGTGTCTGCGGGAAATTCCGAAATTGTTTAGTGGAAAATAATTATTGGCGCTTACCATCAGATACCTGCCCGGTTATCCGCGGCAGGTATTTTTTTGTGTGCCGGAGGCCGGTTGCCGGGAAATGCGTTAATCAATAATAAGAACAACAGCGATTGACCGGTGATATATATCCGTTAGCATTCAGTGAATATTCACCGGCAATAAAAGGTATGTCATCAGTGTATTTGCAGGAGGCAACGTGGATCTGAAGCGGTTTATGTCGGATGAGAATTTCGCACTCGATCATAGCTTTATAGAAAAAGTCATTTATATCAATCTCGAATCCCGGCCGGATCGCAAAAACGATATTATGGAAGCACTGGAAAGTATTTAAATCCCCCACCATAAAATTATCCGCTTTAATGCGGTTAAGAAAAAACCGGGATTTCTGGGATGTGCGCTTTCTCATGCCGCTGTGATGAAAATGATCGCTGAAAATGACTGGGGACCGGTGCTGGTTGTTGAGGATGACTGCAATTTTTATTGCGATGATGAACATATTCTGCAGGCTAATCTCTTTTTATCCGCGCTTCAGAAAAGAGAGTGGGATGTTGCATTATTAGGCGGAAATTATTACAACGTTTATGAGCATGAAGCGGATATTTGTTCTCTCAGCCTTAAATATGCATATTGTGCCAATGCCTATATTGTGAACCGGGGTTATGCGGAAAAAATGATGCATATTTTTGATAAATCTGTTCAGAAACATCCGCCGGAGCGGATGTTTCACAATAGTATTATTTATTATATTGCTGTGTGGCTTTGCCTGAATGCAATTACCATTTCTTTTTCAGTAAATAATCGATACTGAATTTACCCGGGCCGGTAACAGCCAGCAGTAAATAACCGCCTGCAATGGTAAAGTTTTTCATAAACATTAACTGGTTGGCACCTTCCGCAAAATTACTGTGGAACAGCAGGGCGGTCAGCACAGTAAAACCAAAGGTGAAAATCGCGGTTGTGCGGGTTAAGAAACCAAACAGGATGGCCAGCCCGCCGCCCAGTTCAAGCAGAATGGTTAACGGCAGCAATGCCCCCGGAACACCCATTGCCTGCATATATTGCTGAGTTCCTGCATAAGCATCCCCTAATTTGCCGTATCCGGCCACAATAAATAAGACAGGCATCATGATACGTGCGACTAAAATAGCGTAGTTGTTCATTGTTAGATCCTTATTAGCTCAACAATACTGAATAGTAAATATGACGATTGAGTCACATATTCTTTTGTTTAAATGGCACGATATGCCAATCCGTTTCGTTGGGATAATAGTAAGTGCGAATGAGAAGGATTGTTAGCAAGAATTCTTAATAAACAACATCAAAAATTTTGAATCCGGGGGGCGGGATACGTCAGTTCTGCCTGTTACGGGGGAAACTGCTCTGAAGTGTGCGGAAAACACCCCACAGTCCCAGGGCGCGTTGTCCCCAGCGGATAAGTTTTTTCGGATGGCGGACAGCAAAGACGGAAAACAGGCTGACACCGGCGACAACCAGCGGACGCAGTTGTGACAATGTTTGCCAGGTGCGGTCAAATGATTCGGTTTTTTTCAGCCACTGATCCGTGGCCTGTGACAAATCGCTGCGCTGGGCAGCGATAGTGTCAATCAGTGCCTGCTTTTTGCGGGCGCGTTCAGCACGCAGATGCTTATTCATGATCCTGCTCCTGCTTTTTTCTTTCCAGCAGTTGCCTGTCGATCGCCAGCTGTTCGCGGGTTGCGCCCAGCAGGGATGAACGGCGGGCTTTGCGGACGGCCCACAGGGCGAAAATCAGTGCCCCGCCGAGCAGAACAGATGTCATGATAATCACCGCGGTCAGGCGGTACACAGGATCAACGGCCCACATAACCAGAATCATCAGGCTCATCAGACCGAATGCTGTCAGCAGCAGAGCGGCACCGGCCAGCAGAATCAGCTGGATCAGGTTGGATTTCTCTTCCTCCAGCTCAGTGGCGACAAGCCTGAGCCGGGTTTCTGCCATGCTGATAACGATGGCGGCGATACGTGTCAGTGTATCAAGGAGCCCTTTGCCGGGCCCCTGCGGACGCTCCTGATCGGTCATAACTCAGCGGCGGGCCAGTAAAACACCTAACACCACACCGACAGCGGCACCGATACCGACTCCGGTCCACGGATTTTCGCGGACATAATTATCGGCTTTGCCTGCGATCTCTTTTGTCTGCTGCACAACCTGCTCTTTCCCTTCCGCGAGACGGGTACGGGAATTTTCCAGCGCGGCCTGTGCTTTTTTCTTCAGTGAATCCACTTCTTCTTTGGATTTACTTTCTGCCGTATTCAGCACAGATTCCAGGGTGTCAGCCAATGATTTCAGTTCAGCGCGTAACTCTTCATTTGTATGATGTGACATAGGAACTCCTCGTGGTGGTTATAGCGTAACAGATTCAAAGTAACCGCTTTTTATCTGCAATTAAAGGTAAATTATAGTTTATTTTCCGGTATTGTTCTGCACATTGCGGGTGATGACGGGGTAATTCAGAGGAAATGACGCTGAAACGGCGGACAGAGAGATAATGTTTCCCGGCCGGCTGCTGTAATTGCACCGGCCGGAAAAATAGTCTGGTAATTTATTGTGCGTGAGTGTCGTCAGACGTTTTTGTCCGCTTGCGTTTCCACACCACCCACAGGCTGGCGAGTAAACCAAAGACCAGCAGTACCACCGGGATCAGCATCAGAATATTCATCAGATGATGCTCATATTTTCGGAAAATCGGGCTGATACCGAGGCAGTAACCGAGAGACGTTAAAATACCGACCCACAGGAAGCCGCTCAGCCAGTTGAAGAACTGAAAACGGCGTGAATTCAGACCGGCGATCCCCGCCAGCATCGGCAGCAGGGTACGGACAAACGCCAGAAAACGGCCGACTAACAGCGCCGCAAGGCCGTGACGGTGGAATAAACTGTGTGCCCGCTGATGGTAATGCGGCGGCAGATGAGACAGCCAGCCTTTCACTATTTTGGTATTACTGAGCCAGCGCCCCTGTAAATAGCCCACCCAGCAGCCGAGACTGGCACCGGCGGTGAGGACAATCAGGGTTGTCGGGAAATCGAGAGTATCTTTGGCGATCAGTACCCCGACAAGAATCAGCAGGCTGTCGCCGGGTAAAAATGCAGCGGGAAGCAGGCCGTTTTCCAGGAAGAGAATGGCAAACAGCATAATGTAAATCGCCCACAGCAGGGACGGGTTTGACAGGGTTTCATAGTCCTGATGCCAGAGGGCGAAAAAAAGTTGCTGCATTGTTTCCATCAATTATTCCCGGATCTGAAGTAAGCTTATTTCATGTTATGGGGCATTTCTGCGGATATGACCGGAACCCCTGATATATACACTGGTAAATCCGGCCACTTTAGCAAATTAGGGGTAGCGGAGACAGTGAATTTTTCCCGCAGCCCCGAAACAATATTAAGATTAAATTCAGCCTTTTGCAGATTATATTTTACGGGAAATCAATAAGTTCTGTAATGAAATGTCAATTACCGGTCAAACCTGCTGTAAATGAAGGATTTTTCTTAAATAATGTTATGTTGAACATCTGTTTTATTTTCCGGCTGCGGCAGTTGCAGGCGTTCACAGACGGCCTGCGCCACATTATCCAGTAACTGATAACGGCGGCGGTATTCGGCACGTTTTTTACTGGCTATTTCATCAATGGGTTTACGCGGCAGGGTCAGCGGTATTACATATTCGTGCTGCGGATTGGCGGTGCCACCGACAGATTCCCAGAACGAATTATAATCGGCCACCCATTGTGTCAGTTTTTTATGGCGGTAACGGCGGCTGCGGTAAATATGGGTCTCATTACTGGTGGCAATAATCTGCTGACACTGAAACAGTGAGGCGATAAGGCAGATAACTTCCGTCAGAATGCGTTTAGGGAATACACCGTGACAGTTTTTAGTCGCCGCCCGGATAGCATTGTGAGCCTGCTCACTGACGCCGCCCTGGAGCGCGCCGATAAACAGTGAGCGTTTTTCATTCAGGTTCAGCAGGGTGAATGCACTGCGGGCCAGGATCTCACCGGCATCATCCCGCATTTCCAGCGTCAGCTCGCCCTCTTTGTTAAATGCATCCTGCACATCCAGCCAGAGGTGACAGAGGCTCTCTTTTCCTTCAACCGGGCAGAGATAAAACTGCTCATTGCTGTAGATACGGCTGAATACAGCCGGTGGCAGAACGGCTTTGGTGATCCGGTAATGGTCGCAGATAGCCGCCGATTTGTTTTTCCGGTGAAAATTAATGCTCAGATACGGGCGCTGTAATTTGGTCGGCAGCAGCGGCTGCTTTTTCAGAATAGCATCACAGCAGGCAGTGTTTGTCAGGCCGGACAGGTATTTCATGGTGGACAGCGGCATAAACAGGCTGCGGGCCGCGAATTTTAAGCGGTTACGGGCGGAGTCCCAGTGCATACCGGGACAGCATTCTTTGGTGAGTAGTTGTTTGAACAGCAGGAGGCCGGACATAGTAGTGCCTTTAATGAATGAAATTATTACACAGTGAAACAATTCACCCATTTTAACGGCAGAATAAAGATAAAAATTAAAAAAAGCTTATCGCCGGGCAGCAGTCTTAACGGAATTTAAGGATTCCGTGGAAATCCGGCTGTTACAAAAATACAACAATTGGTTGTATTATCACCGGTAAATACGATGAAAATTAAATTATTATTTAAAATCATACTGTTATTCGTGTATTTGCTGCCACCGACGGAAAACGGGCTGCCGGGATTCATTAGTAATATTCAGGGGATTTTTATTATCCGCCGGTATTTTATCTTGCCGGAGGGAATAACCACTGCAAAAAACGGAAAAACCGGCAAAATAACCGTGGTTTTTCAGCAGAAGAGAAATAACAACAGAGAAAAATAGTAATGAAAACTAAACAATATTAATGACCCGTCTTCTTTTTTCTGTTAATAATTTGTAATTTGCTTTGTTTTGTGGAATATAAAACTGTATTTTCGCTTAATTTATGAATTTAAAAACTGAATTATGTTTATTTTACAGAGTAAAAAATTGTGATCGTATCGACATTTATGAAAAATTATTAGTCATCATAAAATGCATTGAATGTATATATATTAT
>NZ_WSPG01000049.1:0-9827 GCF_022819185.1 Morganella sp. HSTU-ASny43 | reverse complement strand
ATATTATATCTATTTGTTTATTAACGATTTGAATATTTTTTACTCATTACAATCCTGATTTGCGGCAGATCGTAACATGTTCATTTGTTCTGTACGCATTATCACCGGGTGCTTACCCAAGCCAAATTCGGATAAAAAATCATCAAATTATTTATTTATATGTTAATGATTCCCATTTATAGCCGGAGTGTTACATTTCCATGACATAAATCGTAACGTTTTTTTGCCTGACAGCCCAAAAAAGTGTTCACTTTAGGAAACAGCTAAATGGCTGTTTTTTTGGCCTGAATCTGTGTTTTTTTTAACCTTGCAATTAATTAAATATATATTTAATTTGTGACAATTTTATTTATCAGACATCTTTAAACCAAAATTAAACAATGAAAAATATTAATTTACTAAATACTATTTTTAATAATCAAAAATGATATCTGGCTATTTTTTTATAACCCGATTTTTTCCTTTTTATTTCCTCCCGGACGGAAATAGCCGGTTTTTGCCTGTGGGTATAGTCGCTAATGTCAACATAAGCCAACTACGACAGACGGATAAGCATTTAAGACTTCAATATTGCGATTTTTCAGATTTAATATTTACTGTGAAAATAATCAGCCCATGTGATAAATCCATTGCCGCACAGCATTAAAACGACAGAAAATGTTATTTTGCTAAAATCGATTCAGTCATAAGAATGGTTTTATGCGCCGCTGACACAATTATCTGTTACAACATCCTGCTCACCCTGCAGATACTTACCGGTGTGACAATCCTCATACTTCCTCAATCATGGCGGCTTTGCCATTGCATTCCGGGACAGCCATGCTGTAATGATTTACGACTTAAGTGTTAACCTCGGTAAACAGGAGAATGTATATGTTCGACTTGACAGGTAAAATCGCAGTGGTTTCCGGCGGCGCCAAAGGGATCGGGCGCGGCATCGTCACCGCGCTGAAAAAGGGCGGTGCCACCATTGTTATCGCCGATATTGATGAAAAAACCGGCAGCGCAACCGCTGCAGAGCTGGGAACAGACTTTATGGCACTGGATGTAACCTCTCAGTCTCAGTGCCGCGCTGTTATCAGTAAGGTCAGAGAAAAGTACGGTCGTCTGGATATCCTCTGCTCAAATACCGGTATTTTCCCGCAATGCACCATCAAATCCATGACGGAGCAGGACTGGGATACCATGCAGAAGGTGAACGTGAAGGGGATGTTTTTCCTGGTTCAGGCCGCGCTGGGTGTGATGGAAGAACAAAAATATGGCCGGATCGTGATTACCTCTTCCATTACCGGTCCGGTCACCGGCTTTCCGGGCTGGAGCCATTACGGTGCAAGCAAAGCCGCACAGCTTGGTTTTATGCGCAGTGCCGCGCTGGAATATGCCCGTCTCGGGATCACCATTAACGCAGTCCAGCCGGGCAATATCCTGACTGAAGGACTGAAAGCACAGGGTGAAACCTATCTGGACCAGATGCGTGCCACTATTCCGACGCACACGCTCGGTGAGCCGGAAGATATCGGTTATGCTGCGGCGTTCCTTGCCTCTGATGAAGCTAAATACATCACCGGACAGACCATCATTATTGACGGTGGCCAGATTTTACCGGAATCCCCGGAAGCACTGCTCTGATAAAACAGCACAGGTGAGGATACCGCCCGGTATCCTCTTATCTGCCCTGATCCCTCGCGGCAGCAATCAGTGCCTCGCCCAGATAGCTTTTTTCTGAGGTAATCCCCGGCAATACCAGATAGTATCCGCCGCCGAACGGTTTGATGTAACGCTCAAGCGGTTCACCGTTCAGCCGTTTCTGTGTATCGATAAAGCCTTTTTTCAAATCCTTCTGGAAGGAGATAAATACCAGCCCCATATCCAGCTGCCCGGACGGGGTCAGCCCCAGCGAGTAGCTGTAGCTGCGGCGGCGCAGTTTGGCCACGTGTCGCTCTGTGGAACGCGGTTCAGCGCGGCGCATGTGAGAGTCAAATAAGACCCGGTCACCGTGCGGATCCTGCTTAAAGTCCGGGTCATCATGCTCATGCTCTTTGCCCATCGGCGCACCGCTGGCTTTGTGACGGCCAAAATCATTTTCCTGATCTTCCAGCGGTGTCCGGTCCCAGAACTCCAGCTCAAAACGGATAAGGCGTACCGCCTGATAACTGCCGTTCTCCGCCCAGGCGGGTTCCCGGCCGGTGATCCAGACCAGGTCGTTCATCAGGGCATCATCACCGGCATCGGCATTGCCGGTACCGTCTTTAAAGCCAAACAGGTTAACCGGTGTTGTGCGGCATTCAATATCCCGGGCCGGCAGAAAACCGTCAATTTTCCACAACGGAGCTACCCGGCCGGAGAGGCGGCGCAACACTTCACGCAGTGCATAAATCACTGTTTCACGGCTGTTGGCACAAAACTGCAGCAGGATATCCCCGCCGCACCAGGCCGGATCAAGCCGGTCGTTCGGGAATGCCGTCATGGCGGTAAATTTTTGCGGTTTCAGTGGCGATAAGCCGAAGCGCTCATCAAACAGAGAGTGGCCGAGAGAGACCGTCACTGTCAGTGCATCCGCAGTCAGCGCCGTACCGAGAATCCCGGATTCCGCCGGCGGCATTCTGTCATCGCCCGGTGCCGCCGCCTGGCGGTTGCGGGTCAGTTCCGCAATACAGCCGGTCAGCCGCCGGAAAACATCCTCAACCTCATCCAGCGTTTTAACGGTCAGATTCAGTGACAGAAAAATGGCCTCTTTCTGCTCCGGTGTGATAACCCCGGCCTGATGTTTACCAAGGTACGGAATTTCCCGCAGCCGCGCGCTGTTATCACACGCCGCCGGTGCTGCGGCGGCAGAAAAAGCCGGTAACCCGCCGGACAACAGGACACTCCCTGCCCCCAGCCATTTCAGGGTATTTCGTTTGCTGAGACTGACAGACTCTTCTGTCTCAGTCAGATTCACTTTGCCGTGTTTCATGGTTCATTCCGGTATTTGTAATACACGTCTATTTTCAGTTCAGCGCGCAGTTGTGCCAGAGATTCTGCCAGCAGCGTCAGGTCTGCATAGAGTTGCTGTTTATCTTCCGGTGTCAGTTTCTCATATTCCGCATACTGCCCCCGGGTATCCCGGTAACGGGCCATGACCGCATCCGGTCCCGCAAACTGCTTTCTGAGTGCCTCATTGGTTTTTGCGGATAATAACGGCGCCAGCCCGCTGACAATGCGCCGGGCCCCTTCAATATTGGCGGCGATATCTGACAGATCTGAACGGCTGTAGCGGTTTTCATCACCACTCAGTTTAGTGCTGAGAATCAGTTCAATACTGTCATCCGCAGACTGCACCAGCTTTGCCGCAGGGAGGGTTTCCACGTCGATCCGCTGTTTCAGGTCATTAATATTGCGCAGCAGATCGGCTGTGGCGGCCTGAGCGGCTGCGGGATCATTTTGAGCAAACAGCGCATATTCGATGCGGTGAAATCCGGTGAATTTCGGATCCTGCTCGCGGCTGAGAAAATAGCCGGCATGAGGGTTAATCACCCGGTCAGCGTGGCCGAAAACCACCACTGCCGCGCGGATAACCTCATAATCATAATGTGCCTGAATATAAGCCTGCCGTGCAGCTGCCATATCCCCCACGGCCAGCGCTTTTTGCAGCAATTGCAGCTGATGTTCAGCCGCAGCTGTCTGTTTCCCCATCATCGTCATGTAATCCGCCACGACCGGGCGGAATTTTTCAGGTGACGGAATATCCCCTTTGGCGATCACCACATCACTGCCGGTATCCGGATTACCTGCACGGTATTTTTCCGCATAGCCGGGAGCGCTGAGCAACAGTGATGTCAGAATCAGTACGGCTGTCCGGTTAATCCGCATGTTTTTTTCCTCTGCGGCAGAACAGCGCAATAATCACCAGCCAGTACACCACAAAAGTAATGACACTCAGGCCGATAGGCTGTGCACGGTAACCGAACAGGCTGGCCAGGAAGCTGCCGGTGGTACCTGTGTCATCCAGCCAGTTGGTGGTATCCCACAGCGGATAGATGAGGAAATCATTCAGTTCGATATCATGTTCGGTCAACAGGTTGACGATTTCTTCCGTTCCCTTAAGCAGCAGCGAACAGGCAAGGAACAACAGCACAATACCGGTGATGCGGAAAAACCATTTCCAGGCAATTTTCCGGTAAGTGAACAGGAACAGCCACAACGTCAGTGCCGCTACCGCGATACCGGCCACGACTTCCCCGGTAAATGACCACATGGTGTCTGCATTCAGCCCCATCACAATACCGGAGAGGAACACCACGATTTCACTGCCTTCACGGGCTATCGCGATCGCCACAATAAACAACGCGCCCCACCAGGAGTGCTGCCGGGCACTGTCATTCATCTCCTGCTCAATACCGGATTTGAGTGATGCGCTGTGCTGCTGCATCCAGTACACCATCTGCACGATCAATACCGCCGCGAACAGCGACATACCGATCATAAAGTACGTCTGACCGCTGTCATCCAGCACATTAAACACACCATAGATAAGCAGTGCGAGAAACAGTGACAGCGCAACACCGAGTGCCACTCCGCCCCAGAGATAGCGGCGCCCTGCGGCAGCATCCGGATGCTGTTTAATCCACGCATAAATGATGCCGACCACCAGCAGAGCTTCAAAGCTTTCACGCCAGACGACAAAAAGAACCTGTCCCATAATTAATTCCTGTGAACTGACACTTATTCCGCGATGATCTCACCGGCCGGATGCGACAGATGAAAATCATCAAAAAAGGTATATTTTCCGGGTTTGAGCGGCGCAATCACCACCACGGAAGATGCCCCCGGAGCCAGCACTTTCTCTTTGCGCAGCTGGGTGCTTTCAAATTCGACCGGTTCGGTGCCGGTATTAGAGATTTTAATGCGGATCGGCGTTTTTGCGGGTACCTTCAGTACCGGCGGTGTCAGTTCGCCGTTATTCATTTCCAGTTCGACAGTGAATTTCTCTGCCGCTGCAGCGGGCAGTGATATCAGGGAAAGCACCGATAAACACAGTGCCATAACAACGAGTTTCATG
The DNA here is from genome assembly GCF_022819185.1 of Morganella sp. HSTU-ASny43. Classification (NCBI taxonomy): domain Bacteria; kingdom Pseudomonadati; phylum Pseudomonadota; class Gammaproteobacteria; order Enterobacterales; family Morganellaceae; genus Morganella; species Morganella sp. HSTU-ASny43. The sequence continues at coordinate 4,786 of NZ_WSPG01000049.1, read as the reverse complement.
AGTGACCTCAGCGGGATAGCGACATCCGGTGTCCGGACAGCAGACCGCGGTTACCGGCCTGCTGTTTTCCTTAAATAATAAACTCAGTAACTGCCTTTGCGGCCGGTACCGGCATACTCGAAGTCCCAGGAGACATCAAACGGCTCAAACCACGGAGCAACACCGGTTTCTTTATCGATATGGCGACCGAAAGCCACGTTGTCGTTCATGCTTGGCGGAGAGATGCGGTATTCGACGCGGTATTTACCGTAACCATCCAGTTTCAGGTTTTCACCGTAGTGCGGGCCGTCGCTGGCAACCATCGCCATAAAGGTACCGGACTGGGCTTTTTTCGGATCATCCAGTTTGGTGACTTTGTAATCCACTTTCAGATACGGGATCCAGTCCCCTTCCGCGAAGCCGTTCGGGTTTTCCTCAACGGCGTGGATATCTGCTTCCAGGTGGATGTCTGACTTATCCGCCGCCAGATGGTGCATTTCATGTTTGCCTTCCACTGCCATGGTAATCGGCTGCAGATACACCCCCTGAATCTCCATACCGTTTTTGATAACAGGTTGTCCGAGCGGATATTCCAGTGCCAGGGCAGAGGTTGATACCACGCCCAGTAATGCTGCTGCCACACTCATCCCGATACGCATGCTGATTCCTCATTGTCATTATACAAATAGTGCTGACAATAATAATCATTACCATTTGCGCTATTCAAGTAAAAGTTATCGCTTACCGCCACATTTTTCAATGAAACGGTTACATTTTCACCGGGATTCAGCCACGAAATACATCCGCAAAGGCAATGTCCGGCAGGAAATATCCGCTGTTGTATAATTTGCGCGGATGCGTTACATCTTAATCAGCCTTCCGCAAATGAGATCACACTGATGCAAGCCGATATTGTATTGTTCGATGATTTTGAAACCCTGGATGTGTTCGGCCCTGCTGAGATTTTCGGCCGTTCCCCGCATTACACACTGAATTACTGCTCTCTCAGCGGTGGTGTGATCACCAGTTCACAGGGGGCTCAGATAATAACAACGGTATTTGAGCCGGAGAAAACCGCACTGATGCTGGTACCGGGCGGTCAGGGCACACGGCGGCTGGTCAGTGATGAAGGCATGCTCACGGCGTTGCGTACCGCGGCACAGCACGCACAATGGTGCCTTTCCGTCTGTACCGGTTCGGCTCTTCTGGCGGCGGCCGGTGTGCTTGACGGCCGACAGGCGACATCCAATAAACGTGCCTGGCAGTGGGTAACCTCTCTGTCCGCACAGGTAAACTGGGTGAAAAAAGCACGCTGGTGTGCGGACGGCCGTTTTTATACCTCTTCCGGTGTATCGGCGGGCACGGATATGGCGCTGGCATTTATTGCTGATCGCCACGGTGAGGCCGCAGCGGAGGAGATCGCACAACACATTGAATACCGGTGGCATAATGATGCCGGTGATGACCCCTTTGCCGTATAAAAACTGGACGACAGGCAACCATTTACGACATAATAGCGCCTCTGAAATAAAACCGGCGGATGTTTATGTTAGAAACTATCGGATTTGTGCTACTGGTGAGTACCTGCGGCGACGATGCCTGCGAGGCACTGCCGGTCACGGAAGATATCTATACCAGACATGAGTGCGAACTCCGCCTGAAATATATCGCCAAACGCCGTCCCAACCTCTACTTTATGTGTAACGAGGTGATGCGGGAAAACGGCTCCGGTGATGACGACAGCCCCGGAATTCCGGATGATCCGGAAGACACGCTCCCCCCGGATGAGCAGCCGCAACCGCTTAACTGAACGGATTAATTCCCTGTTTTATCAGACGCCGGAAACGGAAAATCGCCCAGCCGTTGATCACCAGAAACGTCGATTCAATCAGGGTGCCGCCGACTGTTCCCAGCCAGGCGTTATACACCACCCAGCAGGCTGTTGAACACCAGATCACATACCGCATACGCAATCCCGTCAGCAGAAAAAACGCAAAGGTGCTCATCAGGGTGCCCGTTACCGGCAGCACTTCCTGCCAGGTGCGGATATTCGGCACCGCCAGAACCAGTGTCAGTGAAACAAATAACCAGAGCACCCAACGCTGACGGTGGCTGATAGACACATAAGTCCGGATGCTGTTGAGCGTGGCACTGATCCCGGCGGGATAGGCACCAAGCAGAAAAAAGTGGGATGCCATAATGGCGGTGTAAATTGATAACCGGATTTTGAGCTTCCGCTCATTGCGCTGGACAAAAACCGTCGTGCCGATAATAAACGCAACAATACCGAGCCCCTGCCCTGCGTAATACAGATAGTCCATCTTCCCCTGCCGTAATCACATGCTGAATGGTTTTAATTATTGTGCTGCCAGCATAAACATAATTTGTTCAGGTTGCGAGCTATTGCACGTTTCAGACATTAAAAAAGAGGCCTCAGCCCCTTTTCTAATTGCATCATGCCGTTATCACATGTGCAGTGGTATCAGCATGCCATATAGCCCGGATAATGTGTCTCGATTTTGTGATAAGTCCGGGTTTTCTTATTATCGTCCTGAATCACACAGATTCTGCTTTTTGACTTCAGCGCCTGCGGGATTTTTTCCGCATTTTCATCTGCGGCAGCTGCAATAAAGATGTTAATTTTTGATTTCCCTTTACTGTATGTATAGGGCATTCCTAACAAACGTCTCGCAGCTCTGTTAGTTCGCATAATAAACTCCTCATTGTTGTGAACGTTCACCTATTATAGCAACTTACTGAAAATAATAAAGTTTTCCCTAAGTGGCTGATTTACCGCCTGCATAATGGTATTTCCGTGCCCTATCCTGTATGTTGGATACGACCTGTTCACTGACCGGGAGAGTCTGATAAATGGCGTGTATTTTTTGTGATATCGCGGCGGGGAAAGCCCCCTGTCATAAGATCTGGGAAGATGAGCATTATCTGGCATTTTTGTCGATATTTCCCAATACCGACGGTTTTACGGTGGTGATCCCGAAGGCGCATTACCCGAGCTATGCGTTTGACCTGGAAGACGATGTTCTGACCGGCCTGGTGCTGGCAACTAAAAAAGTGGCAAAAGTTCTGGAAAAGGCATTTCCGGATGTCGCACGCTGCGGCATGTTTTTCGAGGGCTACGGGGTGGATCATATCCACAGTAAACTCAGCCCGATGCACGGCACCGCAGATATGACAGAATGGCGGCCGATCGAGCATAAACAGCCCGCATTTTACACACATTATCCGGGATTTTTGTCATCCCACGACTGTGAGCGGGCAGATGATAAGAAGCTGGCTGAACTGGCGGCGGCTATCCGCGCAGGTCAGGAAAAGTGAGTGATTCCGGTGGTGCCTTCACCACCGGAATGTTGTGTCAGCGGACTTCGCACCCGACCACCGTGGCATACCCGAGACCATCACTGTCCATCATCAGCAGACACTGCGGGCTGAGGGTTTCCATCGCTTTTATCAGCATCATTGCCATCACAAAAACCGCTTCCCTGTCGGCGCTGACCTGATTATCCGCAATATAAATATTATTTTTCAGGAAAGTACGGCGCTGTGCTTTATTGCAGTACTGATAAATCACATCCTGCGCCAGTTCATTTTCCCGCATCAGCCAGAATGATTTCTCTTCCTCTTTATCCAGCAGATTCATTTTTTCCATCATCGGCAGATCGGCGGTTAACTGCATTTCATTGATCGGCATAAAGCGGGACAAACTACCGTTAAACGGAAATGTATTGCGCTCAAAATAGTAGCAGGATGTCAGCAGAATAGCGCCTGCCATTTCGTGATAAGCCGGTATCTGACCCGCCTGCCAGATATTCAGTCCGACCAGCAGCCACATGGCGCTGTTATCTTCCTCATCAAACAGATGGCCGATATCATCCGGTGTCTGAATGAATTCAGTCGCACAACCCCAGATTTTCGTTACATTGCGCTCAATTTCTGTATTTTGCAGCTGATTCGGGGTGATCACATACACGGTTTTCAGTTTTGACTGATAACCTTCATGCTGCTGATTCAGATCTTTCGCCAGCGCGGTAAAAATAGCCTCAACCGAATGGTCATAACCGGCAAGCAGCTGTTTATCTTCTTCGTCTGTCCGTTGTTTCCGCTCTGAGGTATAAACCTGTTTAACACTTTTCGGCATCAGCAATGAAACCCCGGTCACCATCAGTCTGCGCTGGCACCAGTTGACCCACTCATTACGTTTGAAATTAATGGAAGCATTCCAGCTCTGACAGGCAATCCGCGCCTGCTCATGACGGTGCATGGCGTAAGTGAACAGACACATCCAGATCAGAATGTACGGCAGATAGATAAAAATCAGTACTTCCGTCAGCGGGAGTTTGAAAATATAAAAATCGAGAAAAAAGATAAGGGCCAGAACGACGAACAGCAACCCCAGCCACAGCGTAATTTTGGCGCCCGGTGCATCACGTTTAACCGGAAATTCAGGAACAGGCCACGACATCGGAATATAGCTCCATGCTGAAAGAAATACAGATATGCCGCTCCGGGCTGCCGGAACGACGTCAGTGTTTGTTATAAAAAGAGAGATCACAAAAAATCGTGACTGATACAGGGAAATAACGGCAGACCGGTTAAAAACTTTAATGGGACAGCATGAGACAGATCACAAAATCCGACAGAGAACAGAGAGAAATAAACAGAAATTAAGAAAGAGGATAACTGAGAAAAAAGAGAACTGCAGGGAGAAGAAAGATGGTGGGTCGTACAGGATTCGAACCTGTGACCAATTGATTAAAAGTCAACTGCTCTACCAACTGAGCTAACGACC
>NZ_WSPG01000048.1:0-11566 GCF_022819185.1 Morganella sp. HSTU-ASny43 | reverse complement strand
CGAACTCAGAAGTGAAACGCCGTAGCGCCGATGGTAGTGTGGGGTCTCCCCATGTGAGAGTAGGGAACCGCCAGGTTATTATTAAGTGAAGAAGCCACCCTTTGGGTGGCTTTTTTGCGTTTGGGCGAAAAGAAAAATGGCGAAATGTGTGGTCATTTACCGGATGAAAAATTAACAGTCGGTAATTTCGGGTTTAACTACAGGTAATACTCTGCACCTGAATAGATCATAATGAGTCAATGGTGAGAAATCACACCCTATATATATCGCTGTCATTCTCCTGAAATGTTCCGAATCCCTCGAATACAATCTAAATTCTCTCCTTTCCGGACACGAGCTACGTGCTTTTTTAAGCTATAAGACAGGCTGATTTTGCTTCTTTAGGGCACTGTGCGACAAAAATGAAATATTAAAAAAGCCACTGCGTGCCTGATGCAGACTTTCTGAACAATTCCGGGTAACCGGGAAACTCAGAACGCATTATCCTGTGGTCACACTTTGCCGGGGTCGGGGCTCATCGCTGCAGTTGCAAATACCGGAAAAACGGTCCTGACAAGTCGGATGGCTGACGGGCTATATTACGCAGTCAGGTACAGGAACTGCATAACATCAGTCATGGAAAGAGACTTCGGATGAAGATGACCGGGTGACAGACATCACCTTACGCGTCAGTCCGCAGTAACACTACCCGATCAGATATGGTGACGTGACGTATATCCGGACAACTGACTGCCCATCAAAGAGCCGGAAATATTACCGGAATCTTTCGTACTGGCAACAGAAGGTGGCAGAACAGTGAGGTTAATCATTCAGGAGCGGGTGAAAGATCTATAGAAAAGGGTTTCATGATAAACATGAAACCCTTTCTGTTCCGGCCATCGGGTCTTTAAATGGCCTGAATTAACTGTAACGCAGATTTTTAGCCTCTGATCATGGATCAGAAGTTATAACGGATACCAATCTGTCCGTTGATTGGTGAATAAACTGCATCACCGGCAATGTGCTGTAATTTCATGAATATATTCACGTTGTTATAGCGGGCATTGAAACCGGCACCGAATTTACCGGTACTGCCGGATAAATCCAGGTTAATGGTGTTGTAACGGTTAAATTCAACTTCGTTACCGTCTTCATACTGATGATTCCACGCCGCTTTCACATACGGAGAGAACACCAGGCCGTTATCAAAGCTGAAGTCTTTACCGGCATTGACACCCAGTTCGCTGGTAAATGAAGTCTGGCTCTTGATTGCTGCATCCATACCATTATTCAGGGTGATATCTTTACTGCCCATACGGTTATACGCTAACTGTCCGTAAGGTGTGATAAAGATCTGATTACTGAAGGTAAAGGTATAACCGGTTTCCAGCGCCATCCCCCAGACAGAGGTGGAGTAATTGTCGCTGCTGACATCATAACCGTTAGTGAATGTTGTCTTCAGTTTATTATCAAAGTGGTTATATTTCAGTAATGCATCCGCATACCAGCCGTTGCTGTTCAGATAAGTGGCATAGGCACCGAAGGTATAGCTGTCGATATCACTGGTACCTGCCCGGTCATTTTTGACATCACCTTTATCAAATCCGGTGAAACCACCCAGAACCAGTTTGCTGTCACTGTTTAACGCTAACTGATAATCCGCACCCAGTTCCAGACCGGCGTGTCTGAGTTTGTACTGAATCTGATCCTTATCCACTTTGGTATTGCTGCCGATACCCTGCATCCAGAGACCGTTCTCAATACTGTCGCTGGTACGCAGCATATGCAGACGTGCACGCAGATGATCAACTTCGTTGTTGTACATCAGCTGCGGCGCACTGGACAGTGCGAGTACCGCACGGGCACTTGGTGTCAGGCGATCGGTTGCAGTGAATGACCATGTGGTGTCATTATCGGCACCGGTACGGGTCTGAATATTATGAATGTAAGTACCGGCATCCATCAGGTTGAGGATTTTGCCGTCCGCATCCTTCATACCAAAGACCGCATTGCTGTCACCGGCCACGTTTTTCACATATGCGAAATCAGCAGACTGAGGGCGATTCAGAACGGCTTCTTTACCGGTGCCCCGCTCAATGATGGTGACATAGTGCTGACCATAAGCATTATCAGTATTGATAAAGTCAGAATTACCATTGAGGATATTGCTGTTCATGGTGAAATCTAACGTGGTGTTATCATACTGCGCCGGATCATTGTTACCCAGATTATTGATATTCATCTGAGTATGGCCTGCCGGATTGGTCCGGTGGTCAAAATTCACCGCTGCTTTACCGTTTAAGGTACCGATAGTGACGGCATCGTGTTCCTGAGTGCCTTCATAAACGGTGACGGAGCTTTTGCCTTTGGTCTGGCTCAGAGCAAGATCTTCCACATACGCACCATTGGTGGTGGCCGCATACAGATGCAGATGGTTTTTGCCGTTAAAAGTAGTTTTGCCGGTCGCTTTACCATTGGCCTCAACAATCATATCGATATCACCGTTGAGGGTGTTATTTTTCGCTTCACCGCCATTTTCAACGGTTAAGTGAGAATTGCCGGTCTGGGTGTTATCGGTGGCCAGGCCGCCTTTCTTAACAATCTGATTGGTATTGGTCAGTTTGTTATTGTTGGCGGTACCGCTGATAACCTGCTCGCCACGTTTATCCGCTTTGTTGGTGATGGTATTGTTTTCTGCAAGACCATCCACATACTGACTGCCGTTGGTAATGTCATTTTTAATACCGGCAGTACCGTTTTTGCCGACAACCTGCTTACCGCGGTTAGTGGCTTTGTTAGTGATGGTATTATTTTCTGCAAAACCATCCACAAACTGGTTGCCGTCGGTAATGTCATTCTTAACGGAGGCGATACCGTCTTTTTCAACACGCTGGTCAGTGTTGCTCAGGGTGTTATCTTCCGCTTTACCGCGTACAACCTGGATACCGTGCTCAGCACCGGCATTATCGATAACATTTTTAACGGTAACGCCGGTTTTTTCAATGATCTGATCGGCATTTTTCAGTGTGTTGTCAGTTGCTGTGCCGCTGACTAACTGAAGGCCGTGTGTGCCGGTGGTATTATCGATACTGTTTGTGGTGGCTTTGCCGCTGACAGTCTGATTACCGTTGGTGATTTTAGTGTTATCCGCTTCACCGCTGACATTCTGGTCACCGTTACGGAGGGTGTTATTTTTGGCAACACCACCGGAAGAGATATCCTGATTAGCGTAATCAAAGGTGGAGTCGATCGCCAGGCCATTACTGCCGACAGTCTGACCGGTATGTTTTACACCGGCAGTACCGGTAAAGGTTGCATCAAGGGATACGGCTTTTTTGCCGTCTTTACCTTGAGGTGTTGTGAGCTTTGTCCGTTAAACGTTGCACCTTGTGACAGTGAATTTTCACCGACATGCTGTTCCGCTTTGCCGTTAAAAGTATCACCGGTGGCAACCAGGTATTCACCTTTATCTGCGCCTAAACGGGCATCAGTAACATCGGTGCCTTTGATGGTTAATGTTGCATTGCTGTTGTCTGGTTTTTTGACATCACCAATATGTTCGCCATCTAAATATTGTTTGGATTCATCATTGTAAGTACCGTTCCCGGTGCTGACAGTGATTTCATCCCGGCGGTTATTGTCATAACCGTTACGATACAGCGGCAGTGTTGACTGAGGGTTTGACGGGTTCTCATAGTCTGCACCGCGATACTTATTATAGGCGTCACTGCCGGTAATAGTGACAACTGATTTACCACCGACGGTTAAATTATCAGCTTTACCGTTGATACGGACACTGGAATCTGTAATCGCCAGGGTGTCGATTTCTACAGCAGAATAAAAGTATTCATAGTCATAGTTGACACCGATCCGGGTAAGAGAGCCATCATTTTCCGTTCTGTAGGAATAATACATATCTCCTTCCCGCTCAGATTCACGACCGACAAATGTGGTTGTGTTCGGGCTATTAATGATGCTGCCTGTATATTTGATGGTATCGTTAATATGTCTGTCTCCGGTGATAACCGGGCCGGGAATGTTATTGTTTATTTGAATGGTTTTATCGATAGTAGCCGCTACTCCCGCAGATACGGAAAGCGCACTAACTACCAATACGGTAATTTGCGAAAGTTTAAATTTCATAATAGTGGCCTGTGTTCGGAATAAAGGTGAATGGGAAAAGATCCTAATACCTATTGTTATCAGGTAATTATAGGGTGTTTACTACGCAGGAAATAAGGGGGGGCTATTGCGGGTATCTAATGGTATGAATATGTTCTTATTTTATTTTTACTATGGGTATTTGCACTTAGACATATTATTTTCATCCTTACTTATCCGGATTTTGGGTTGTAGTTATTATCAAATTAATAATGAAAATGCCATTTTCATTCCGGTTTATTTTACGTAATATTAATTTTAAGCTATGTTGTTTAAATAAGGAATAAGGAGAAATAGCACTATTTAAATCGAAAGGTTATTAAAATTTAAATTGCCGGGTCTGATGCCATTGCGGAAAATTAACCGGAATGAATCATTTTTTGCATGTGATGTTGCTCACAAAATTTACACTGCCCGGTCACCGGATTTTTATTTCAGCGATTGGTACACACTGTAACCGGCAACGGCGCCGGCGATATCCCAGACGAAATCTTTCACACTCCAGCCGGTACCGCCCGGGCGGCTGTCATAAAACTCTTTCGCGGCTCCCAGCGCAACAGAAAAACCGATACCGAATTGTGCACTGTGCCGGTGCTGCCAGTTCTGGTGATCGCCATAAGCATTAGCGGCAATTGCGGTTGCAGCTGAAAAGGCGAAATGCTGGGCTTTATCCCGTCCGGTCCAGCTGTCATTAGCAAGGCGCATCGAACAGCCGGAACTCAGCAGCAGGCAGAAAGACACTGTCATGCAGGTACGTAATGTAACGGGCATACTCATTCTCCGGGAAACAGATAAAAAAATCCCGGCGGGTGCCGGGAGGTTTATATCAGAGGATCCGGCTTATCAGGCGATCAAGACGGACGCGGCGCAGACGGCGCAGCAGTTTTTTGATCTTGACCGGATAGTCACGGATATTATCCAGCTCAGTATAGCTGCGGATAATGGTTGTGTTGGTGCGGATATTGGCCAGCTCTTCCTGACGCTGTGCGTGCAGCTCCTGTTTCGGGTCACGGATAAGGATCGCATTTTCCAGATCCAGGCCCCAGGCGCGCGGGTTCAGGTTATTACCGGTGATCAGCTGCCACTGATTGTCCACCCACATCCCTTTCAGGTGATAGGTGTTGTCGTCATCTTTCCACAGGCGGATGGTCAGTTGCTCACTGTCGGAGAACCGCTGCAGACGTTGCATAAAGCGGCGCAGATTGATTTCATACAGATAAGGCAGCCCGCCGATAATTTTGAACGGTTCTTCCGGCGGAATATAGAAATCATTGGCGGTTTTATCGCCGATAATGATTTCCACCTGTTTCCCGTCCCGCAGCAGGCGGCTGATAATGCGCACCAGTGTTGACGGCAGATTGAAATACGGCGTGCAGATAACCACTTTTTCCTGTGCGGAACACATCAGGTGCTCAATGGTGTTATTGAGCATGTTCTTTTTCCCGAGACCAATCAGCGGCGTCACGGCCAGCTGATCATCAGGCAGTGCCTGCGGGGTGAAGTGGTATGCGGCATGGCGCAGTTTCAGGCGGAAATCGCGGATCAGGTTTTTGATCTCCGGCGTTTTCACGCGGGTTTCGGTATCGAGTTTCTGTACCGCCGGTTCCGGCAGCAGCATTTCATCAATAAACAGTTTCATTGCCGCCGCCAGTTCCGGATTACGCAGGAAGTGGTAGCGGTCATAACGGTATTTATCATGCTGATACAGATAGACATTATTGACGCTGGCACCGCTGTAAATAACGGTATCGTCAATAATAAAACCTTTCAGATGCAGAACACCCAGCGCTTCGCGGGTATTTACCGGCACACCGAAGATAGGGATAAGCAGGTCAGGGTGAGATGCCGCGACGGAATGATACCAGTCGGCATTGGTGGCATTCGCTTCTGCACCGATACGCCCGCGCTGTGCGCGGTGCCAGTCAACAAAGACTTTGATATCCAGTTCCGGATTGGCTTTTTTGGCGGCATACAGCGCGTCAAGGAAATCCCGGCCCGCATCATCGTGCTCAATATATAACGCAGAAATATAAACGGTTTTCTTTGCACCGGCGATTTCTGCCAGCAGACGGCCTTTAAAGTCGCGGGTATGGAACAGCGTTTCAACATCATCCGCAGACTGTGCTAACTTCGGCAGTTGTGCAAGGTGCTGTTGGTGTTTCGCGGATTTGAATTTTGACAACATCACAGTGCGAATTATCTCTTTAGTTATAGGCGGCGGTTACGGAATAAACAGGTACCGGGCCGGTAATGAAAAGATGAACAGATCAAAGGATTATATCACCAGTTTGTCTGATTGTGCGCAGCAATTCACTTTCTGCTTAAGTGACGGTTAAGTCTGTGTCATATATCACGTTGTCCGTTTTTGACTATTGCACTGCCGCAATTTCAGAATTCAGGTGAAGTGTCAGGTTGACGATGCCATCCTCAAACTGTGTTTCGACGGTAAACCCGAGCTTTTTCGCCAGTTGGATCATATTACGGTTCTCCGGCATGGTGATGGCGGTCAGCAGGAGGATACCGCGTGACTTTGTGTAGGCGAGCAGTTTGCACATCAGCTGATAACCCAGAGTATTGCCTTTCATATCTGACCGCACCAGCACTGCAAATTCCGCTTCCCGGTTATCCGGATCCGACATCGCACGGGCAACCCCGATAATCTGACCGCCGCTGTCCACCGCCACAAAGGCCATTTCGCGGTCATAATCAATCTGGGTCATTTTTGCCAGGTCGTCATGGGTAAATTCACTGATCTCACTGAAATAACGGTAATAAAGATCTTCTTTGGTCACGCGGTCAATAAAGGCTTTCAGCAGGGGTTCGTCTTCCGGCAGGATAGGGCGGACATGCACAACCGCGCCGTCTTTTAACTGAAAATTTTCCTCCAGTTCTGCCGGATACGGGCGGATAGCCAGACGCTGACGGCCGTCACCGGCTGCCGGTGCCAGAGTCATCGTGGCATCCAGGACAGTAAATTCCGTACCGGAGGCGAGCAGCGGGTGCAAATCGAGTGTCACCACCTGCGGGCAGTCAATTATCAGGTTGGACACCTGTACCAGCACTCTGCTCAGACCCGCAATATCCAGCGGATTCAGGGCGCTGCCGGCCGCCAGTTTGTTATTTTTAATGGCGTGAATCACCAGATAACGGGCAAGCGCCATATTGAGCGGCGGCAGGGCAACGGCGGCCGGGGATTCATCATCCCACGGGCGGCTGGCATCCCCCAGCATAATCACCGGGCCGAAAACCGCATCCTGGGTCACGGCAATCCGCAGTTCCTGTGCCCCGGCGCGGTTCGCCATTGACTGCACAATCAGCCCGTCTATCTGCGCATCAGGAAAGTTTTGTGTCACGCGGTCAATAATCGCTGCTGCTGAGGTGGCGACTTCCTGTTTATCCCGCAGATAAAGCATCACGCCCTGCACATCGGATTTATGTGCGATATCCGGTGAGCGCAGTTTCAGCGCCACCGGGTAACCCAGTGTTTCGGCAATGGTAACGGCATCATCCGCAGAATGGGCAATCCAGGTCGGCAGAATGTTCAGCCCGTAAGCATCCAGCACCGGCTCGACTTCATAGGTATCCAGAACAGTGTGCTGACGGCGCAGAGCGCTGTCTATGCAGTGATGAGCCTGCTGCCGGTTGGCGGTCAGTCCTTCGGACAGAGCGGGAGTTTCCGCCAGTTGTTTCTGGTTGCGGCGGAATTCCACCATATGCATAAAAGCGGTCACAGCACCTTCCGGTGTGCGGTAAGTGGGGATCCCCGCCTCGCCGAACAGGCGGCGGGCTTCCTGTGAGGAATATTCCCCGCTCCAGTTGGTGAAAATTGTCAGCCAGCGGCTGCGCGGGTGCTGTGCGATCGCGGCAATAATCCGGGCGGCGGTTTCTTTGCCCGGTGCAATGGCACTCGGGGAGTGGAGGATCAGCAGGGCATCATGATCGTGGCTGCCGAGCAGAATGTTCAGGGTGGCGATATAGCGATCCACCGTGGCGTCATCGCGCAGATCCAGCGGATTATTGATCACAAAATCATCCGGCAATACCGCCGCGAGTGCGGCGCTGCTCTCATCACTGAGACCGGCAATTTTCCCCCGGCGGCGGAACAGTTCGTCCAGCGCCATTGCTGCCGGTGCCGCGCCGTTGCTCATAATGGCGAGACGTTCACCGCGCAGCGGCTTCATAAAGGTCAGGGTTTCCACGGCGGAAAACATCTCGTGGGTATCCTGCACCCGCAGCAGACCGGCGCGCTGGATTGCCGCATCATAGGCGATATCCAGGCTCGGCGTTTCACCGACCAGTAATTGTGTGCGCTGCGTGCGGCCGCTTTTGACCACCAGGATCGGTTTATTGCGGGAGGCACTGCGGGCGGCGGACATAAAGCGCCGCGCATCATGAATATGTTCGAGATAGAGCAGAATGGCGCTGGTTTTGCTGTCGCGGGCCAGGAAATCGAGCATATCGTCGATATCAATATCCGCGCTGCTGCCGAGTGCGATAAAGTAGGAAAAACCGGTTTCCCGCTGTTGTGCCCAGTCCAGAATGGTGTTGGAAACGGCGGCGGACTGGGAAATAAACGCCAGTTTGCCTTTGAGCACCGGTACCGGGGAAAAGCTGGCATTCAGCCCCTGCCAGGGCGCAAGCAACCCCAGACTGTTCGGGCCGAGCAGGCGGATATTATAGTGCTGACAGGTCTGTTTCAGCTCAGTAGTCTGTGATGCCGGGGCGGAGAGAATAATCACCGCACGGCAGCCGAGTTCACCGAGTTCATTCAGCAGGGCAATATTACGTTTGGGGTGGGTGCAGATAATGGCCAGATCCGGCACCAGCGGCAGATCCGCGACAGACGGATATGCCAGTACCCCTTGCACTGAGCGGCGTGACGGCGTGACCGGCAGAACCGGTCCGGCAAAACCGCCGCTGAGCAGATTGCTCATCATCCGGGAACCCGCCCGGTTGGGCTTTTCGGATGCACCGATAACCGCAATGGATTGAGGCCGGAGTAATGCTTCAAGGCCGCGCTGACTCATGGTGTTCTCCTCAGACCGGATTCCCGTGTGCTTTAATTTAGCCTAAAAGCAGCTCCTCTGCTCTGATTTGTGCCACCGGAAGATGTGACTTACCCTTCAAATACTGACGGCGGAAGCAGGTGAAGTGATCCAGAAGCTGTTTTCCGGCCGCGGTATCACCCGCCATCATCAGTGCCGCAGCGGCCACTTCGGCGGTACAGTGCTGATCTTCCCGTGCCGCAACCCGCAGCAGATAATCTTTCTGCGCCAGATCGTTGATGGAGAGCAGCGGAATGTTATCGAGATACGGGCTTTTACGGAACATTTTGCGTGCTTCCGGCCAGGTACCGTCGAGCAGAATAAACAGCGGCGGCTTTGTATTTTCCGGCACATCACTGAACACCTGACGCGGCGGAGTGGCATACGCCTGCGGGAAAATCAGGTACGGCTGGCGGGTGTCATCTTTCAGCAGCGTGAGCAGGGCCTCGTCCGGTTCGGTACGCGACCACAGAAAAGCCTGTGTGTCCGGCAGGACATCGGCGATAAGCTTCCCGGTATTGCTGGGTTTGAGCGGTTCGGTATCATACATCAGCAGGCAGAACTGACTGCGTGCATCCCGGGTCTGTATGGTGTCACACAGACAGTTTTTTTCGGGTAATAAGCAGTAATTACAACGGACTACACGACATCCCCGGGCACGGAAAACACGGGTGGATTGTGCCAGACGCCGCTGGCGTAACTGGTAAACAGAATTGGTCTTCATTTTTATCGGCTGGTTTCACAAAAAACAGTATGCATTGTACTGTTAACGCTGCACAATAGCATGATTTTTCGCGGGGGCGCCTGAGTTCAGTGCCTCCGGCGGGGGCGGCCGGTGATCATAACCGGCAGGTCCGGACGATATCGGGTAATCTTCGCCCCCGGAAATGGCGTGGGAGAAACACATGAACGACTCTTTAAATGGTAAAAACGGCAAAGTGAAAGTAATGTATGTCCGCAGTGAGGACAAACAGGACGATCAGAAAAAATCAGACAGACGCGGTGGCCGGGGATCAGATCGCGGCGACCGTAACAGCCGCGGCCCGCGCAGGGATCGCAATGAACGCAGCAATCGCGGAGAACGCAGTGACCGTGGTGATCGCGGCGAACGCAGAGGTCAGGGAAGTTATTCCGATGACAGTCGTTCACCGTGGAAAACCGTATCCCGTCAGCCGTCAGAAGACGGAGAGGGGCTGATCCCGGATCACGGCGGTATCAGCGGCAAAAGCCAGATCGACCCGGCACAGCTGCGCCGTCAGCGTCAGGAAGAAACCCGTATTTACGGGGAAAATGCCTGTCAGGCCATGTTCCGCAGCCGTCCGGAGCGCATTGTGCGCGCCTGGTTTGTTCAGTCAGTGACACCGCGTTTCCGCGATGCCCTGAAATGGCTGGCAGCGAACCGCAAAGCCTATCATGTGGTGGATGAGGAAGAGCTGGCCAAAGCATCCGGTACCGAACACCACGGCGGTGTCTGCTTCCTGATTAAAAAGCGCGGCGGTGTGAGTGCGGAAACCTATCTGGAAACCGCCGGTGAGCAGGATTGCGTGCTGGCGCTGGAAAACGTCGGTAACCCGCATAACCTCGGCGGTATTATGCGCAGCTGTGCTCACTTCGGTGTCAACGGTGTGATCCTTCAGGATGCCTCTGTGCTGGAATCCGGTGCGGCTGTCCGCACAGCGGAAGGCGGTGCCGAGCATCTGGTCGGGATTGATGCCGATGGTCTGACGGATACGCTGGATTTATTCCGCAAAAAAGGGTACGCCATCGTCACCACCTCCAGCCACAAAGGCAGCACCGATCTGGCGAAAGCCACACTGCCTGCAAAAATGGTACTGGTTCTGGGTGAAGAGAGTGACGGCCTGAGTGACGCGGTCTGGGAAGGCGGGGATATGCGCCTGTCAGTCGGCGGTACCGGTAATGTCGAAAGCCTGAACGTGTCCGTTGCGACCGGGATTATCCTGGCACGCTGGTGGCAGCAGAATAAAGTCAGCTGATACCGGCTGATTATGATTAATAAAACCCGGCGTTTGCCGGGTTTTTAATTAATGATGTTCATGAATGTTTTTTCTGAAATAAATATCTCCCGTTATATTCACCTGTCTGTCAGCACGCCAGTCATAACGGCTGTACGGGGATAGATGCTGTTAATGTCAGATATTATAAAAAAACCATGCCGGAGCATGGTGCAAAAATGTGCATTAAAAATAAAAATTATGGCAAATAGCATTAATAATGCTAAATCATGCTCACACTCCTTTGTGAATATAATATTGATAATTATCCGTGATATTAATTCCGCAACCGGAAAGTGTATTTTCCTGCGGTGAAATAAGAATAGCAATTTGATGATTTTAATAGCAAGTGATTATTCTGTTAATAAG
>NZ_WSPG01000047.1:0-13896 GCF_022819185.1 Morganella sp. HSTU-ASny43 | reverse complement strand
GGGCTATGTGGTCGCTCATGAAGTGGGGCACCATGTTCAGCATCTGCTCGGTATCGATCGTCAGGTACGCGAGCGCCAGCAGCGCAGCAGTCAGAAAGAGGCAAACCGCCTGTCAGTGAAAATGGAATTACAGGCTGACTGTTTTGCCGGGATCTGGGGCCATGAGATGGAAAAAGCCGGGATCCTCGAAAACGGTGATCTGGAAAATGCTCTGAATGCGGCGCAGGCCATCGGCGATGACCGTCTGCAAAAACAGAGTCAGGGACGGGTTATTCCGGACAGCTTCACACACGGAACATCCGCACAGCGTTATGAGTGGTTCAAACGCGGTTTTGACAGCGGTAATATTGCGCAATGTGACACATTTTCCGCACTGAAATAAGCCTTTCTGCCGGTTTTTCCTGCAAAACCGGCAGAGTTTGATTATCATCGTATAACGGCATACTATTGGCGGCTTTCATTCCCCCCGACACGCAGGATCTGATATGAGTAATATTGACCCGACCCTGATTATCCTCCTGGTCTTAGCCGGGCTCGGGCTTATCAGTAATAACATGACGGTAACCCTGGCTATTCTTTTTCTGCTGGCTGTGCGCATCACGCCGCTCAACGGCTATTTCCCGTTTGTGGAAAAATATGGCCTCAAGCTGGGGATCCTCATTCTGACCGTCGGTGTGATGGCACCGATTGCCAGCGGTAAAATCAGTGCCAATGATGTTTTAAGCTCCTTTCTGAACTGGAAATCCCTGCTGGCGATAGTGATCGGCATACTGGTGTCCTGGCTGGGCAGCCGGGGCGTTACACTGATGAGTAACCAGCCGTCCACGGTTGCTGGTTTGCTGGTGGGTACCATTATCGGTGTCGCACTGTTCAGAGGGGTTCCGGTCGGACCGCTGATCGCGGCGGGGATCCTGTCACTGCTTGTCGGTAAGATGTAGCGGTTCCCATGTTACCCGCACTGTTTCACGCCTGCACAGAACAGCTCCGCATACAGGGTATTCGCCGTCTGTGGGTACTGAGCGGCAGTGACGACTGGTGTGAATCCCGGTTACAGGAAATCAGAGACGCGGCGCCCGGAGACTGGCCGATCATTTCCGCTCAGCTGCCCGGCGGCACAGTGGCAGAGAAAGCCCGTCTGTTGCTGGGACAGGAGTTCCGTCACGGCGTGTTTGATGCCCGGCGCGGGCTGCACAGTGAAGCACTGGCTATGCTGGCCGGCACATTACAGGCGGGCAGTTGGCTGATCCTGCTGCTGCCGCCGGAATCACAATGGCAGACCCGGCCGGATGAGGACAGCCTGCGCTGGAATGACGGCGGACAGATGATCCCCGCGCCGCATTTTATGCGCCACTTCGCCCGTACACTTATCCATCCCGCTCATCTCTGCCGGTATGAAAACAGGCCATTTGACATGACTCTGCTGCCGCCGCAAAACGCGTGGCAGCCGCCGGATGGCACACCGACCCCTGCGCAGCAGCAGATACTGGCACAGCTCCGCCGTGCGGAAAGCGGCATTTTCTGTCTGACCGCGGCCAGAGGACGGGGCAAATCCGCCGTGGCCGGTCTGTTCCTGGCAGAATCGCCGGGCCGTCATTTATTATGTGCCCCGGCAAAAGCCACGGTCACGGTGATACAGCGCTATCTTCATGATTCACAACAAACGGAATTTATCGCCCCGGATAATTTACTGACACTGGCGGAAACGGCGGATGTCAGCACATACGGCTGGCTGGTGATCGACGAAGCGGCGATGATCCCGTTGCCGCTGCTCGCGCGTTTTACGGCGGTATTTCCCCGTGTGCTGCTGCTGACCACTGTTCAGGGTTATGAAGGCACAGGGCGGGGATTTTTACTGAAATTTTGTCACTCACTGCCGCAGTTTACCGCACTGACGCTGACGCAGCCGGTACGCTGGGCGGAGCATGACCCGGCGGAAACCTGGCTCGATAAGGCACTGTTGCTCACCGAGCCGGCGGAAAAAATCATACAGACGGGGAAGTGTGAATATCAGTCCGTAACACAGCAGGCGTTATGTGATGATCCGGATTTATTGTCCGGGTTTTACGGCCTGCTGACGGCAGCGCATTACCGGACATCCCCGCTGGATCTGCGGCGGCTGGCCGATGCGCCCGGACAGCATTTCGCGCAGTTCCGCCACCGGCAGCAGGTGATTGCGGCGCTCTGGCTGACCGACGAGGGTGGGTTACCGGCAGCACTGACACTGTCTGTCTGGGCGGGCACGCGGCGGCCGCGCGGAAATCTGCTGGCACAATCGCTGGCGGCACACAGTTATTTCCCGCAGGCGGCACAACTGCGTTCACGCCGTATCAGCCGTATTGCCGTACATGCAGGCTACCGGCGCAATGCGCTGGGACGTCAGTTATTACAGCGGGCGGCTGACGCGGCAAAAAACAGCGGTATGGATTATCTGTCCGTCAGTTTCGGCTATACCCCGGAACTGGCTGCGTTCTGGACATCCTGCGGCTTTCGTTTTGCCCGAATGGGGACACACCCGGAAGCGGGCAGCGGATGTTATACCGCAATGCTGCTGCTGCCGCTGACGCGGGCCGGACAGGCACTGGCGGATGACGCAGAACAGCAGTTTGCCCGGGATTGCACTGTTTTTTCTCAGATATGGGGATTTTCACCGGTACCGCCGGAGCAGGCGGAATCACTCAATGAATGGGAATGGCGGATGCTGGCCGGGTTTGCGTATGCCGCTAAACCACAGGCGGTGGCAGATCCTGCATTGGTACTCCTG
The DNA here is from genome assembly GCF_022819185.1 of Morganella sp. HSTU-ASny43. NCBI lineage: Bacteria > Pseudomonadati > Pseudomonadota > Gammaproteobacteria > Enterobacterales > Morganellaceae > Morganella > Morganella sp. HSTU-ASny43. Next base: position 11,135 of record NZ_WSPG01000047.1, on the reverse strand, counting down.
CAAAGGGAATACCCGGCACAGACAGCGGAATTGTCACAGTTGCTGTCCGGTAAACCAGAGATACTGAAAGCTCGCCATATCAGCGGAAAAAAGGCATTACTTAGTGTGCTGAGACAGGAAACAGCAGTGATACTGCAGATACTGCGCCCGCAGTGGGCGCAGCAGACAGCAGAAGAGATCAGGACTTTTTAGATTTATTATCCGGCCAGTCATCCTCATCATCCCACTGTGCGTTATTATCACGGTGAGGCGGCAGTTCCCTGCGGTTCTGCAGATATTTTTTGTGATCCACGCGTTTGAGATCTTTAATGGCGTTCAGGATCACGCCGACAAACAGCACCAGGATGACCCACCAGTAGTCTGCTAACCAATGCATTGTTGTTACCTTTTTTTGTCTTTATTTATCAATAAATCAGAATGGATAAGTCACTATCATTCAAAATGAGTTTAAAACCATTACCCAACGGGTTGTCTCCCCGGTTAACTGAGGTGTCTTCCCCGGCTTTCACGAACTATCCGGAAACGGTTGTGGTCGTTAATTCTTTCCTGAAAGATGAAGCTATAAGGTTATCACATCCGCCATACACGGAATAACATTTCTTAATCACATCTTCCGGGGACATGCCAGGACATTCAGGCGGATATCGCCACCCTTGCCGCATATCGGGCAAGGCATAAAAATAGCACAGCGATGCACGCCACGTCAGAACCGTACGCAGCGCGACACGGTTTGGTTATCATGTTGTTTACCTGCAGATATACCTGAAAAATAACAGGTACATTGAAATTTTATTGATGCTGATTAAAATATATTTAGCGATAACAATGAGGAGTAATTTATGGAAGCTTTTGCTTTATTACCTTTGATTACAGCAACCATTCCCGGCGGTATCTTTTTTCTTCCTGTCACATTTATGTTTATTTCCGTCTGACGGACACTAAGGCAGTTATGTTCCAACTGCCTTTTCCATAAATTAATGGCGTATAATTTCACTACGGAACAATGCCCGCACCCCGGACCGGGGTAATGCTTTCTGTGCATATTCAGGAATGCCATCATACAGTTTTTGCCGGTATGTTTTCAGCACATCGGTGATACGCTTTACCTGGTTATATTTCAGGTAATTATATATTACCAACCCGCTCAGGTGGTTTTTAAATGGGTTTATTTATCAATACATTGAATCTTAAATATGACTTTTTTCATCCTGTATGACTAATGCACTATTGTTACCGCTCTTATTTATTAACATCCGGGTTAAAAGCCGATACCTGTACCGATTCCCACAGAAGCGCCTTCAGAACCTCCGGATGCACCGACACCAACCCCGGCACAGCCTGAAAGAAGAATAACGGCAATAAAGCAGAATATTTTCAGCATATGACCTCTGCACATAAACAGTCTGAATAGTTCGGATAGTATACCGGAAATAAAAAAAAAGCTCTCTGCATCCGCGGAGAGCTGAAAAAAAGCAAAATAACCAATTGGTACCACGCGGCAGACAATAACAGCACTGAGTTAAACGGAACTGTAACGGACTAACAAACTGCCAGCATGTTATCGCGTTGTTTACTCTCAACCGGCCCCGTCAGGGGTATTACACTGACCTTTTATGATGGGGTTATCTGGTCTTACCTCTATCTTTCTGCTTTATATCAGAAATAATAATTCTGCCGGTCTGATAATCAGGAACAGGGCCATAAAGCCGCAGTTTGATCTTTATTTTCCGCTGTAATAGAGTCCGGAATATCGGAATTTTTCACTGTTCTGTTAATTTATATTTACGATGTTTATCATTGTTATTTAAGTGAAAATTATCGTCAGACAGATAAAGTGGTCAGCATGCTTTTTCCATTCGCCGGTATATCCGGTATCAGCAGAATAATGATTTCACAGGAGCATTACGATGGGAAAAACAATCCGTCAGGTGACATTTGAATTACTCCGGCAACTGAATATCACGACTGTTTTTGGTAATCCCGGCTCGACAGAAGAAACTTTCCTGAAAAACTTTCCGGCAGATTTCCGTTATATCCAGACACTGCATGAATCGTCTGCGGTCGCCGCTGCGGATGGTTATGCGCAATCCACCCGTAATGTTGCACTGGTCAATGTGCATACCTCCGCCGGGCTGAGTAACGCGATGAGTAATATTCTTACCGCGTATATGAACCGCACGCCGCTGATTATTACCGCCGGTAACCAGACCCGCGACATGCTGCTGATAGAGCCGTGGCTGACCAATATTAAGCCGGAAACACTGCCGGAGCCGTGGGTGAAATGGAGTTATCAGCCGGTGAGGGCGGAAGATGTTCCGGCGGCCTTTATGCGGGCGTATGCGATGGCACTGCAACCGCCGGCAGGCCCGGTATTTTTATCGATCCCGCTGGATGACTGGGATAAACCGGCTGAAGCGGATGCGGCGGTTGTCCGCAGCGTGTCTCACCGTATCAGTGCCGACCCGGTGCGGATGCGGGAGTTTGCGCAGAGTGTGTCAGGGGCGAAAAATCCGGTACTGATTTACGGCTCATCCCTTGCGCGGGGGGAGGGCTGGGAGGCAGGGATCCGGCTGGCGGAAAAACTGAATATCCCGGTGTATTCGGCACCAGCTTCCGAGCGCCCGCCGTTCCCGGAATCTCATCCGCTGTATGCAGGCGGCCTGCCGTTTGCCATGAAACCACTCTCGGACAAACTCGCCGGGCATGATGTGGCGCTGATCATCGGTGCGCCGGTCTTCCGCTATTACCCGTATGTGGCCGGTGACTATATCCCGCCGGGACTCCGGTTGCTGCATATCACGGATGATCCGCAGGAAGCCGGTCGGGCGCCGGTCGGAGACAGCCTGTTATGTGATGCGGTACTGGCGGTTGAGCAGTTAACTGAGCTGGTGAGTGCACGACCGGCACTGGCAACTGCCGTCAGTAAACAACCGCACGGTATGGCGCCGCATCCCACCGCGCCGGAAGCTGCGTCAGACGGGCTACTGAGTGCTTCACAGCTGTTCCGCGCGGTCAGAAGTGCGATGCCGGAAGAAACGATTCTGACCGAGGAATCCCCCTCTAACCTCGGCGAACTGCATGCTGCCTGGCCGGTGGATAAACCGGACTCATTTTACACCTTTGCCAGCGGTTCACTCGGCTGGACATTACCGGCCAGCGCCGGGATTGCCCTCGGTGAACGGGACAGCGGGCGTAACCGGCCGGTGGCGGCGATTATCGGTGACGGCTCCATGCAGTACTCTGTGCAGGGATTATGGACTGCCGCACAGCATCAGTTACCGATCCTGTTTGTCATTCCGGAAAACAGGCAGTACGGCATTCTGAAATCTTTCGCAGTGCTGGAAGATACGCCGGGGGTGCCGGGTCTGGATATTCCGGGGCTGGATATTGCGGCTCTTGCCACCGGTTACGGCTGCACCGCAGTCCGGGCAGAAACAGAGGCTGAGGTAATTGCGGCCTGCAAAGCGGCATTACAGCGCAAGGGGCCGACAGTGCTCGTTGTGCCGATCCGGCCGTCAGTACCGCCACTGATGTGATATCAGTATCAATCATTTGATTTTCTGCCGGTAATAATACTGAAAGCAACCTGAGCGGCTCTCTGTGCGGAACAGAGAGCCGTTTTGTCAGCGGATTATCATTTGTGATCACAAGCCGGTTGAATAAGGTGTTACACAACGATAACATTGAGTTGCATTCTCATTACCGGAGACTCAGGACGTGAAGCCGTTCACCCGCATACTGCTGCTGTTATCAGGCTGGATTGCCGTCATACTGGCAACCCTCGGGGTTGTGCTGCCGGTATTGCCGACGACGCCGTTCCTGCTGCTGGCTGCGTGGTGTTTCTCCCGTTCATCTCCCCGGTTCCATCACTGGCTGCTGTACCGTTCCTGGTTCGGCGGGTATATCCGCCACTGGCAGACACACAAAGGCCTGCCGCGCAAGGCAAAACGGCGTGCAGTAATCGTGATCCTGCTGACGTTTGCGGTGTCGCTTTGGCTGGTGAAACTGATTTATATCCGGCTGTTACTGCTGTGTATTCTGGTCTGGCTGCTGATCTTTATGCTGCGCCTGCCGGAAACAGATGAAATGACGCCGGAGAATACCCCGGCGTCAGAGGAGAAATCACCGGATTAATCGCTTTCCGGTAATGTGACATATTGCTGATAAATTGCGTCAAGATTAGCCAGTAACCATGTTTTACCGGCGATGTCCTGTGTTTTCAGTACTCTTTCAAGCGTTTCCGGGGTGTAAAGCTGCTCCGCTTCATAAGAGAGCGGCCAGTAGCTGATATGCCACGGTTCATAAGCCACACCACCGGTCTGACGCTGTGTGAACGGCAGATAAAAATCAAACTGTGCCATATTATCCGCCAGCCAGGCGGAAAGGGCGGCAAAATAGCCGCCTTCCTCGTATTCCCGGGGCTCAAGCTGAAGAGCAATATCAGCAGGCAGACGGAACGGATCGTAATAATCGACCTCTGTTCCCCAGTGATGACGGCTGGCACCCGGAATGGCAGACCAGCGCAGGATCGCCTGACAGCGCTCCGCTTCTGACAGCCCGGAGACATCCAGCGGGCGGTTTTCTGCATCATTTACCGTGCGGATCCCGGCAAATTTTTCATTCCAGATAATCTGCTGACGGGAAAAATCGCGGAAGGAGCTGGCAGGCATCAGTTTAAATCCGGCGGTTGCCGCCGCTTTCTGCATGGCGAGAAACGCTTTGGTGGCATTAAATTGCAGGTGATGATTACCGGCAAAATTAATGACATGATCACGGGTCTGCCCGGTCAGTATTTCAAAGGTCATCATAGCAGGATCTGCTCCATAATCCGTTGATAGATACGGCTGAGTTGCTGCAAATCAGCGGCGCTGACGCATTCATTCACTTTATGAATGGTGGCGTTGACCGGACCCAGCTCCACAACCTGTGTACCCATCCGCGCAATAAAGCGTCCGTCAGAGGTTCCGCCGCTGGTGGAGAGCTCCGGTGTCAGATTACAGTACTGACCGATGGCACGGCAGACCGCACCGGTCAGCGGGCCTTCCGGGGTCAGGAACGGGTGGCCGGACAGTGACCAGTGAATAGTGTGCTTCAGCTGATGTTTTTCCAGCAGCGCGGCAATCCTGGCTTTCAGTGATTCAGCTGTGGATTCGGTGCTGAAGCGGAAATTGAACTGAATAAACAGATCACCGGGAATGATGTTATTACTGCCGGTACCGGCACGGATATTGGCTATCTGCATGCTGGTCGGTGGGAAAAACTGATTGCCGTTGTCCCAGTGTTCAGCCACCAGCTCCTGTATAAACGGCGCGGCGCGGTGAACCGGGTTATCAGCCAGATGCGGATAGGCGACATGGCCCTGGGTGCCGTGAATCGTCAGGTTTGCGGTAACGGAACCCCGGCGGCCGTTTTTAATCATATCCCCTAATTGGGACTGGCTTGACGGCTCACCGACCAGGCAATATTCCACCTTTTCATGGCGCGCCATCAGCGTTTCCACCACTTTCACGGTGCCGTTGACGGCTGACGCTTCTTCATCTGAGGTGATAAGAAAAGCAAGGCGTCCCGGATAGTCCGGATAACGTTCAGTAAAACGCTCGGCAGCAACAATCATGGCTGCCAGCGAACCTTTCATATCGGCAGCACCGCGCCCGTACAGCATGCCGTCAATCAGTGCCGGTTCAAACGGCGGGGTGCGCCAGTGGCTGAGGTCGCCCGGGGGGACCACATCGGTGTGACCGGCAAAGGCCAGTGTTGTGCCGCTGCCGCCCCGGTATGCCCAGAAATTCTGTGTGTCGCCGAAAGGCATATGTTCGACGGTAAACCCGGCGGCAATCAGGCGTTCAGCCATCAGTGCCTGGCAGCCTTTATCATCCGGGCTGACCGATTCCCGGCTGATAAGCTGTTTTGCCAGTTCTGTTACAGGACAATGCATGGTGTTTCCTCTGTATCAGGCAGGAAGACTGAAGAACTGCTGATAATCATCAGCTTTAAAACCAAGGTGATAACGGCCGTCCGCAGAGACCAGCACCGGGCGTTTGATCAGCGCCGGTTTTTCTGACATCAGACGGATGGCGGACTGTGCATCTGTCACCGCATCCTGTTCTGTCTTATCTAACTGACGCCAGGTGGTGCCGCGTTTGTTGAGCAGCAGTGTCCAGTCAATATGACGGGCAAATTCACTGAGCAGTTCTGTATCCGCGCCATCCTGCCGGTAATCATGAAACTCATACGCTATCTGATGAGCATCCAGCCATGCCCGGGCTTTTTTCATCGTGTCGCAGTTTTTAATCCCGAAAATCCGGCAGACGGAGGTTGTATTTTTCATCTTTTATCCTTTGTCGTGAACACGAAAAATAGCATAATGCGGGAATTTGATGCAGTTATCCAGAATCTTACGTGCAGAGAGTATTCGATAAATGCAAAAAAGTGGGGTAGCATTACGCCATAACCATGACAAAAACATCCGGAAGATGTTGAGACAGGATCGATGAAAGAGTACTTAGCCGGAAGCACGCTGTTATTTGCCAGCTTTACCCTCGCGGGACAAACGGACGTGTATCTGAATGAACTTCAGCTCAAATTTACGGAAAACAGCGAACTGTGCCTGGATGAACACAAATGGCCGCAGTTCAGCTCAAGTCAGTCAGAGCCATGGATGATTTCACGGCTGAATGCGCTGGCTTCCGTCGGTTTTATCAGTGCGACTATTGAATCGTCCGGCGTGGAATATCAGCTGACGGACAAAGGTAAAGACGCCTGGCAGGTGCATGAGGATTTTTGTTACGGCGCACTGCGTATCAGTAAAATCAAGGCGATAGAGCCCCAGGGCAACGGCATCAGTACCGTGTACTTTTACTATGGTGTGACCGGTATGCCGGACTGGGCGCGTGATAAAAACATCCGTTACGCCTACAGTGAAGTGGATACGATCCTCCGGGGGATGAATAAAGAGGTGATCCAGGTGGATGTCCGCGAAAATCCGGACGGTACCCTGGAACTGCTCAATTACCCGACACCGGCGAGTATCGACGAAGAAAGCGAGTAACCCCCGGACAGCCATCCCGGGGATCCCTCTCAGCGGGGCAGCCGGTATTTCAGATAGAGCAGGCTGGCGGCGAGCCGTGTGGAGACATTCAGCTTTTTCAGTATATTGCGGATATGAACTTTCACTGTCTCTTCCGAAATAAACAGCGCCCGTGCAATTTCCTTATTTTTCATCCCGCAGGCCAGTTCTTTGAGAACATCGGCTTCCCGTTGTGTCAGGTAACTGACCGGATCGTGATAGTGTTCACGTTCCTGCAAAATTTTATAAATCGCCTCACTGAAAATCTTTTTTCCTTTAAACGCATTTTCAATCTGACTTAATAAATAATCAACATCGCAATTTTTTAATAAATAACCATCAGCTCCGGCATCAATAGCAGCGTATATATCATTCCGTTCCCGTGATTGTGAAAACACCAGGATATAACTGGATATTTTTTTGTGGCGTAATTTTTTAATAAAATCAATACCGGAAAAAGCACGGACATTGATATCCAATATAATCATTCTGGGGGTATGCTGATGGATATGGCTGAACAGACCATTGTTGTCAGTAAATTCCGGCATGATGGTTAACGTATAATCCGGTTGTAAAAGCATTTTAAAACCATAGCGTAACAACGGATGGTCATCAATAACCATAATAGTGTGATGAGGCATAGAGTTCTCCCTTGCCGGGTGTACGGTATGAGATAATATTAATTAAAACGATTTAATTGATATATTAATTATTGAAATACAAAATATACCATAATCGCCAGGACAATTAATTTTTACGCAAAAGTGTTATATGTGCAAATAACAAAGTATTTAAAAATAATAATGTCCCTAATAACATGAAGCATATTATAGGGATGAGGTTCAGGGTTTAAGACAGGAAGATATAATTGGCGGTATAGCCGGAGAAGGCCGCTATTATCAGATAACCAATAAGAGATATGTTGTTTTTTTCAACAGGTTCAGCACATTAACTACATGAATATTACACTTTTTTCACTATTCCGCTATTTATCAGTATACTGATTATGTAGCGCTGAATAACGTGACCGGCGGCAGAGCTTACACCGCCGGTCCGCCCTGACCCTGTTATTAACGCCTGTAAAGGATCCTGAAATGGACGAACAATTAAAACAAAGTGCCCTTGAGTTTCATCAGTTTCCCTCTCCCGGTAAAATTACTGTCACCCCGACCAAACCGCTGACCACCCAGCGTGATCTGGCTCTGGCCTATTCGCCGGGGGTTGCGGCTCCCTGCCTCGAAATCGCGGATGACCCGCTGGCAGCTTATAAATATACCGCCAAAGGCAACCTGGTCGCGGTAATCTCCAACGGTACGGCGGTGCTCGGCCTCGGTAATATCGGGGCGCTGGCCGGTAAGCCGGTGATGGAAGGAAAAGGGGTTTTATTTAAAAAATTCTCCGGTGTGGATGTCTTTGATATTGAAGTCAATGAGACCGACCCGGACAAACTGGTGGATATTATTGCCTCTCTGGAGCCGACATTCGGCGGCATCAACCTGGAAGATATCAAAGCACCGGAATGTTTCTATATTGAAAAGAAACTGCGCGAACGCATGAAAATCCCGGTCTTCCATGATGACCAGCACGGTACCGCGATTATCAGTACTGCAGCTGTACTCAACGGACTGCGTATCGTCAATAAAGCGATCGGTGATGTCCGGCTGGTGGTCTCCGGTGCGGGAGCTGCCTCTGTTGCCTGTATGAACCTGATGGTGTTGCTGGGCCTGAAACGCGACAATATTATTGTCTGTGACTCGAAAGGGGTTATCTACAAAGGCCGTGAAGCCAATATGGCGGAAACCAAAGCGGCGTATGCTATTGATGATAACGGTATGCGGACACTGGCGGATGCGATGCCGGGCGCGGATATTTTCCTCGGCTGTTCCGGCCCGGGCGTGCTGACACCGGAGATGGTCAAAGGTATGGCGCGTGACCCGCTGATTCTGGCACTGGCTAACCCGGAACCGGAAATTCTGCCGCCGCTGGCACTGGCCGTCCGTCCGGATGCCATCATCTGTACCGGGCGCTCGGATTATCCGAACCAGGTCAATAACGTGCTTTGCTTCCCGTTTATTTTCCGTGGTGCGCTGGATGTCGGCGCAACAGCGATTAATGAAGAGATGAAACTGGCCTGTGTGAAAGCGATTGCCGATCTGGCGCTGGCGGAGCAGAGCGAGCAGGTTGCCTCCGCTTACGGTGGTCAGGAATTATCTTTCGGCCGTGAATATATTATCCCGAAACCGTTTGATCCGCGTCTTATCCTGAAAATCGCCCCGGCTGTGGCAAAAGCGGCGATGGAAACCGGTGTGGCGACGCGCCCGATTGAGGACTTCAGTGTCTATCTGGAACACCTCAATGAGTTTGTCTACAAAACCACCCTGTTTATGAAGCCGATTTTCTCCATGGCACGTAAAGATCGCAAACGTATCGTGCTGGCCGAAGGGGAAGAGCCGCGCATGCTGCATGCGACACAGGAACTGGTCAGCATGGGGCTGGCGTATCCGATCCTGATTGGCCGCCCGGATGTGATTGAAATGCGAATCAAAAAGCTGGGACTGCAGATTGTGCCGGATCAGGATTTTGAAATCGTTAACAATGAAAGTGACCCGCGTTTTGCTGAATACTGGCAGGAATATTATCAGCTGATGAAGCGCAAGGGCGTGACTCAGGAACAGGCCCGCCGTGCCATTATCACTAACCCGACCAGTATCGGTGCCATCATGGTGCACCGTGGTGAGGCGGACGGTATGATCTGCGGGGTGGTCGGCGATTATCACGATCACTACCGGATTGTGGAAAATGTGTTTGGTTTCCACGAAGGCGTGCACACGGCGGGGGCAATGAATGCGCTCAGTCTGCCGACCGGTAACACTTTTATCGCCGATACCTATGTGCATGATGAGCCGACTGCCGAACAACTGGCGGAGATCACCCTGATGGCCGCCGCAGCGGTGCGCCGGTTCGGTATCGAGCCGAAAGTGGCGCTGTTATCCCGCTCCAGCTTCGGCTCGTGTCCGTCGCCGTCCGCAGAGAAAATGCGTGATACCCTGGCGCTGATCCGTGAACGGGAACCGTCACTGGAAATTGACGGGGAAATGCATGGCGATGCGGCGCTGGTGGAAGCTATCCGCCGTGATCTGATGCCGGACAGCCCGCTGAAAGGTGCGGCAAACCTGCTGATTATGCCGAACGGGGAAGCAGCCCGTATCAGTTATAACCTGCTGCGTGTGACTACCTCGGAAGGGGTGACGGTCGGTCCTGTGCTGATGGGGATTAACAAGCCGGTGCATATTCTGACGTCTATCTCCTCTGTGAGGCGTATCGTCAACATGGTGGCACTGGCAGCGGTGGAAGCGCAGACTCAGCCTCTGTAAAAGAAAGCAGTAAATAAAGGTGATATACGCCCCGGCAACGGGGCGTTGTACAGGAAAGATATGCTGAAGATTGAAAAAGTGGATCATATTGCCGTGATTGCTTCTGACCTCACGGCCAGTCTGGCGTTTTATTGTGATGTGCTGGGATTAACCGTGCTCAGTGAACACTACCGTGCGGAACGGGATTCTCACAAGGTGGATTTGGCACTGAACGGAGAGTATCTGCTGGAGCTTTTTACCTTTCCGGCAAGTCCGGCGCGGGTATCACAGCCGGAAGCCTGTGGTCTGCGCCATCTGGCATTTGCAGTGCAGGATCTGACCGCATGGGAAACACACCTGAAACAATGCGGTGTCCGTTGTGACAGCATCCGCACGGATGGATTTACCGGCAAGTCATTTTTCTTCTGTTTTGACCCGGATAATCTGCCGGTGGAGTTTTATGCCCGCTGACGGATAAAAAAAAGCCAGCGCGATGGCTGGCTGAGAAACTTCGAAATACTGGAAGCAATGTGAGCAATGTCGTTTGCCAATACCTTAGTAATTTACTCAGGTACCGACAACGAGAATGATAATTTTTCCCATTTAAAAAGTAAAGTGTTTTTTTAATAAAAAACGCTGATTATCTGCACAGCAAACCAAACCGCAGAAAACAGCAAAAGGTCACTTTATTAAAATTAAGTGTAAAGTTGTTTAAT
>NZ_WSPG01000046.1:0-13946 GCF_022819185.1 Morganella sp. HSTU-ASny43 | reverse complement strand
AAGACAGAGAAATAAGAATTTATCTTAAAAATGATTAGGTTGTGTATCAATTTATTACAAAATAATAACGATATAAAAAAATACCGGCCATTAACAATGGCCGGTACCGATAATTATATTTACGCATTTATATGTTGCGTGAATATATTATTTTACAGATGATTTGCTGAATGCCGCTTCCAGCGCTTTCACCATTTCATCATTTTCTTTCTGTGTCAGCGGTTTCCCTTTGGCACTGATAAACTGGAGGCTGCTGCGGTTATCCAGGTCACCGACCTGTAAGGTGTAATCACCTTCGGCCACTGACGGATCATCCATACCCAGGCTGCTCCACTCTGCAGAACTCAGCCCTTTGTATGTCACTTCAATATTCCCGGTCGAACGGGTGCGGTCACCCACTTTCATGCCGACGCTTTCCAGCACAACCGGCAGACGGGACCAGACCACATCAAACGGCGCGCGGACAATAATCTGCGGCAGACCGGTTTTATCACTGCCGCTCTGAACGTCCGGAGCCGCATACTGTGACGCATTGGTTTCCTGACGTGCGGCATTACGCATACGGTCAAGGCCGTCCACCAGCTCGTTGAGTGTCAGGTTGTTATAACGGGTAATTTCTGTTTTATCTGTCACCGGGTTTTCACCCTGTTTCAGACCTTCACTGGTCACAACAACTGCCACCTGTGAACCGGCCGGTTCAATTTTGATGCGCTGGCGGGACTGTAACGGCAGGTCTTCATCCGCACGCTGCCAGACAATCCAGTCAGTGACAATCACGCCACCGGCTTCATCACGCTGGCTGACCGGCACTGAGCGATCGGCCAGAACGCGGTTGATCTGAGCCCACAGCGTTCTGTTTTCCGCTGAATTCTCCAGCAGAAGACGGCTTGCGTCTCCTGCTGTTTCAGTACGGGAACCTGCTAACAGGCTGACAGTCTGTACCGGCGGACGGATGTCCAGCGCCAGACCGGTCGCACCATCCTGCTTAACCTGAGGAATATCATACTGGCCGCTCTGTAACGGCAGGATCATCCCCTGAGGAACATTCAGCGCCTGTAACTGCGGCGCATCCAGGTACGAAGTATCGCCGCTGACCTGGCGCTTATAGTTCTGATCGCCGGAGCAGGCTGCCAGTAATAAAACCACGGAAAGACCAGCGAGCTTCGTAACCTTTGATTTTTGCAGTAGTGTTGCCATTCAGATTCCCTAAAATATTATCGTATGCCCGCCGTCTTCATGGCACGGCCGACCGTATTCTGCCCCGCTTCCGTGAGCGGTAACAGCGGCAGACGCAGTGTCTGCTCTGCGATCAGACCCAGCTGATGACAGGCCCATTTTACCGGTGACGGGCTTGGCTCACAGAATAATGTGTGATGCAGGTCCATCAGTTGATTATTAATCACACGCGCACGGTCAAAATCCCCGCGCAGGGCAAGATCAAACATCTGTGCCATCTCTGCCGCAGCCACGTTGGCTGTCACAGAAATCACACCTTTGCCGCCCAGGAGGGTGAAATCCAGTGCTGACGCGTCATCACCGCTGAGCAGAATGAAGTTTTCATCATTCACCAGGGTTTTGATTTCATTCACACGGCTTAAGTTCCCGGTCGCTTCTTTAATTGCCACAATATTGTCCAGTTTTGCCAGCCGGGCAACAGTTGCAGGTAACATATCACAGCCGGTGCGCGTTGGCACATTATACAGAATTTGCGGTAATGCGGTATTCTCTGAAATCACTTTAAAGTGCTGATACAGACCTTCCTGTGACGGACGGTTGTAATACGGGGTAACGGTCAGACATGCCGCCACGCCGCTGTTTTCAAATTGCTCAGTAAACCAGACCGCTTCGTTGGTCGCGTTAGCGCCGGTACCGGCAATAACAGGAATACGGCCTTCCGCGAACTCCAGTGTCGCCAGTACCACATCCACATGTTCCTGATGTGACAGTGTGGCGGACTCCCCGGTGGTTCCGACAGCCACAATGGCGGACGTACCTGCCGCGACATGGTAATCCACTAATTTCCGGAGCCCCGCCTTATCAACACGACCCTGTGTGTCCAGTGGTGTAACCATCGCAACAATACTGCCTTTTAAAACGTCATTTATGTGTGACATGTACGAAACCCTCATAATCGGATAAATATAGGACAACATTTTAATGGTACTTGTTCAGAGCGCAGAAAAAAACACCCTAACTGTACGTTTTTAATGAATTTTGTTAATACCTAGCGGCACACCTTAAAAAGAAGTAATAATGTCCGCTTTTTTCACCGGTAAAACGGCGGAACACATGATAACGTGTCTGTATCCGGCAGGTTTGATATGCCGCAATCATTTGATTATTACCGCAGAGCACACAACAGGTTATTGCTATCGGCCTTATCTTTCTTTATGTTTAACACATTCACGGTGTCATGAAGAGGAATGAGGGTTTGCCGCAACGCGATCAGCAATATCTGGTTATCACTGCACTGGGACGGGATCGCGCAGGGATTGTGAATGCGATTACCCGTCATGCCGGAGAGTGTGACTGTAATATCGAAGATAGCCGTCTGGCGATTTTCGGTGAGGAGTTCACGTTTATTATGATGCTGTCAGGCAGCTGGAATGCCATTGCCATGCTGGAGGCCACCCTGCCGGTACTGGCGGCGGAACTTGACCTGCTGACGGTCATGAAACGGACACAGCGCGGGCATCAGCCTGCGGCCACCACCGGTGTCAGTGCGCAGGTTACTGTGCCTGATGCGGCCGGGCTGGTGGAACGCTTTACCAATCTGTTTATGAGACTGGATTACACCCTGGCTGAACTGGTGTCCAAAACCCGGCCGGAGGATGATACAGACGCAGTACTGCTGGAGATTCAGATCACCGCGCATCACCCGACAGGGGAAAACAACGCGGTGCTGCAGCAGCAGTTTTACCGTCTTTGTGCTGAGTTACAGGCCGAAGGCACTATTACCCTGATGAATCATTAATGTTTGTGTTTATTATTACGTTTACGGAGAGTGTGTAATGAGCCCATTGAACGCCGGTGATAAGGCGCCCCTGTTCAGCCTTCCCGACCAGGATGGTGAATCAATCAGCCTGGCCGATTATGCCGGTCAGCGTGTGCTGGTGTATTTTTATCCCAAAGCCATGACGCCGGGCTGTACTGTCCAGGCATGCGGTCTGCGCGACAATATGGATGAACTGAAACAGTTCAATGTTGAAGTGCTGGGGATCAGTACAGACAAACCCGAAAAACTGTCTCGTTTCGCGGAAAAAGAGTTACTGAATTTTACCCTGCTGTCAGATGAAGACCACGCGGTTGCTGAAGCATTTGGCGTCTGGGGTGAAAAACAGTTTATGGGGAAAACCTATGACGGTATTCACCGCATCAGCTTCTTAATCGGCGCTGACGGTAAAATCGAGCATGTTTTTGATAAATTCAAAACCAGCGACCATGATCAGGTTGTGCTTGAATACCTCAAAGCTCACAGCTGATTTATTTGCCGGAATGATAAAAACACTATCTCCCGGTAGTGTTTTTTATATTCCTGATGTTTTTTTAAAAAAAAATACATATTCTGGATATTAGTACTTTGTAATTAAGTTAATATGATATTGTATCTCTGCTGACAATGATGTCACGCTATTAAAAGGGATACTTAATGAAGTTAACCAAAATTGCTACCGTATTATTATTTTTATCACCTGCTTATTTATCGGCGGCGACACAAGATTTCACCTATCGTGATGGTTATAAAATCACGACAGATCAGGCATCACCCGAAGTTAATATCCGGATTAAGGATAATAAACCGACACAATCAATCAGCACACCAAATTCAAATGGTATTTCACACAATTACTTTACTGAATTCAATGTCGGAAAAAATGGCCTGAATATTGATAATTCACCATCAGCTCGTGTGATTATCAACGAAGTAACCGGAACCAATATCAGTCAGCTCGATGGCACTATGGCCATTATTGGTAAACAAGCCAGTCTGGTCATTGCTAACCCGAATGGCGTTAACTGTAACAGCTGTGGTGTATCTAATGTTAGCCACCTGACACTATTAGCCGGAAATACTTCACTTGATGTTACTACAGGAAAACTAATCGGTTTTAAAAATATAACGAATAATGTTATCGTTAGTAATGTCAAAAAAAATGCGATAAAAAGCAACCTGACATTAACGGGAAACAGCGTTGAAATCAACAGCTCTTATGTTAATTCACCGCATACAACGATTAATATTGGTGCAGATAATATCGATCTTAAAAATAATCTTAACTCTCAGATTTCTGATGTTAAATTAACCCCGGGGGAAGTAGTTAATAGTTCAGGCTCATATTCGAATTCATTGATCGACAGCGATACTAAAATACGCGGTAAAATGACCGTCAATGCCAAAAATGCAACGTTAACAAATAACGGTAATATTATATTATCGGAGGTTAACTTAAACTTACTACATTCTGAACTTATTAATGATGGTTATCTTAAAGCATCAAATATTAATATTAATGCAAAAAATGGTAGTATTTCTAATTATCAAAAGATTAGTACAAAAAATCTGACTGCTGATTATAATGGCAATTTCTCCATTTACAATACTACAGCAGGGGAAAAACCAAATAATTTTTATGCCCAAAATATGTCCATTAACAGTCATAACATCAACCATATGATTGACCTGAAAAATAATGCATATCAGGGTTATCTGCGAGATAATACCTTATCTGTCAGTAATGATACCGGTGCCACATTTGCAACCGGACAATTCAATATTGCAGGAAAGCATGACGCCGTACACATTAAAAACGATGGCATAATGTTTACCGGAATGAGAACGTGTCAGTTACCACCCATAATTTTGATATCTGACCGAATAGCGGTATGAATATAAAAGTGATGTTTTATAAAAACATCACTTTTTATTTTTTGATTATTCCTTTGATACTGATTGTATATTATCTTCAACAACCTCTTCAGGCCAGGAATGAATCACTGCTTTAATCAGGGTTGCTAACGGGATAGCAAAGAATACGCCCCAGAATCCCCATAATCCGCCGAAAATAATAATCGACAAAATAATCACCAGCGGATGCAGGTTCACCGCCTCAGAATAGAGGATCGGCACCAGGATATTGCTGTCCAGCCCCTGCACCACCAGATAGGCGATAAACATGGTCCAGAAATCCGAATCCAGTCCCCACTGGAACAGCCCGACCAGAACCACCGGCACCGTCACAATCACCGCCCCCACATACGGGATAAGGACTGACAGCCCCACCAGCACACCCAGCAGTAACGCATAATTCAGGCCGACCACCGCGAAGACGATATAAGTACAAACACCGACAATAATCATCTCGGTGACTTTGCCGCGGATATAGTTGGAAATCTGCTGATTCATCTCCACCCACACTTTCCCGGCCAGTGAGCGGTTACGCGGCAGAATACGCTGAAAACCGCGCAGCAGCTGTTCTTTATCTTTCAGTAAAAAGAACACCATCAACGGCACCAGAATCAGATAAATGGTCAGCGCCAGTAATCCCACCAGTGACGCCAGCGACATTTTCACCACTGAATCCCCGACTGAGAGCAGCTTGCTGCGGGCATTATCGAGGATCATATCCATCAGCCCGACATCCATCAGCGCAGGGAAACGGTTCGGCAGTTCACTGGCGAACTCATTGAAACGACTGAACATATTCGGCATATCCAGCAGCAGGTTACGCCCCTGTCCCCAGACCGTCGGCGCGAGGATAAAGATCACCAGCACGCTGACCCCGATAAACAGCGTCAGGATCAGCATAATCGCCAGCTTGCGCGAGCAGCCCCGTTTTTCCATCTGATGAATCGGCCACTCCAGCAGGTACGCCAGTACAATTGCCACCAGCAGCGGCGCTAAGATACCGCTGAAAAAATAAATAATTCCGAAACCCGCCAGTAAAATAACGGTCAAAGCAACTGCCTGCGGATCGGCAAAACGTCGTCGGTACCACTGAATGATCAAATCTAACATTGTTCTGCTCCCGGGATTAACGGCAAAAATATGACAAATCCTGCCCACCGGGCAGACTGTGTGAGGATTTTACTTGAGTGTTTGCTATGATACACGAATTATTACCAGTGATAATCAACGGGGAAAGCGTCATCCTATGAATACGTTTCTGAAAAAACCGTTAGCCGTCTTACTGAGCCTTGCCCTGACCTTCCCGGTACTGCCTGCCGCACAGGCTGCGGTTGAGGATGCGTTACCTGAAATCGGCACCACCGCCGGCGGTACACTCAGTATCGGACAGGAAAACCTGATGGGGGACTTTTATCTGCGGATGATCCGCAGCAGCTCCCCGATGGTCTATGATCCTGTTTTGCTGCAATATATCAATAATCTCGGCCAGCGTCTGGTCTCAAACGCTGACTCGGTCAAAACCCCGTTTAATTTTTTCCTGATAGCCAACCCGAACATTAACGCCTTTGCCTTCTTCGGCGGCAATGTGGTTCTGCACACCTCCCTGTTCCGCTACAGCCTGACAGAAAGTGAACTCGCCTCTGTGATGGCGCACGAAATCGCTCACGTTACCCAGCGCCACCTGGCGCGGATGATGGAAGATCAGCAGAACAAAGCACCGCTGGCCTGGGCGGCCACTCTGGGCTCTATCCTGCTTCTGATGACCGGCACCCCGGTCGGTGCCGCCGCCATGACCTCGACCATGGCCGGGATCCAGCAGAATATGATCAGCTTTACACAATCCAACGAGCAGGAAGCGGACCGCATCGGCATGGGCACACTGAGCCGTGCCGGGTTTGACCCGCAGGGTATGCCGGACTTTATGACCATCATGGTGGATATGTCCCGTTACAGCTCCAAACCGCCGGAAATGCTGCTGACTCACCCCCTGCCGGACAGCCGTCTGGCGGATGCGCGCAGCCGTGCCGGTCAGATGCCGCGTAAAAATCCGCCACAGTCCTTTGATTTCCTGCTGGCGCGCGCCCGGGCGATGGCAATGTACGGCGGCCAGCCGCTGCGCAATGCGACTGACCAGATGATTGATAACTACAGCAAAGGCAACAGTAAAGAACAAATGGCGGCGGATTATGCCCGTGCCATTCTGCTCTACCGTGACAACAAATATGAACCCGCCTCACAAATTCTGTCGAAATTACTGGCTGCCGATCCTGACAATGTCTGGTTTATCGATGTCATGACAGATGTGGATATCGGTCTGAACAGAACCTCTCAGGCAGTGACCAGGCTGGAAAATGCCCTGAAACGGGAACCGGGGAATTCGGTATATCAGATAAACCTCGGTAATGCCTATATTCAGAATAAACAATATGATAAAGCAACTAAGATTCTGCGCAATTATACCTTTGATCACCCTGCTGACCCGAGCGGCTGGGATCTGCTGGCAGAAGCAGGCGGAAAAGCCGGCCGCCGCACGGACGAACTGGCCGCACGGGCGGAATATCAGAACTTAATGGGCAACTTTGACGGTGCTATCCGCAGCCTGACCGAAGCCGCCCGTCAGGCGAAACCCGGCAGTTATGATCAGGCGCGTTATGATGCGCGGATTGACCAGATCCGCCAGTTACAGCTGCAATTCAAACAATTTAAATAATGAGGAAAACCATGACTGAGACTGTCACTATCTGGCACAACCCGCGCTGCTCCAAAAGCCGTGAAACTCTGGCACTGCTGGAAGAAAACGGCGTGTCTCCGGCAGTAATGCTCTATCTGGACACTCCGCCGTCAGTGGCAGAAATCAAAACTGTGCTCCGTGAGCTGAAATTTGATGACGCCCGCAAACTGATGCGCACCAAAGAAGCCCTTTACAGTGAGCTGGGGCTCGCGACAGTGACCGATCAGGAAGCACTGATTCAGGCCATGCATGATAACCCGAAACTGATTGAGCGCCCGATAGTGATTAAAGGCAAACAAGCCCGCCTCGGCCGTCCGCCGGAGCAGGTGCTGGAGATTATCTGAACCTGATCATCTGTCCCCGGTGACCGCCGGGAACAGAACTCAGAATTGCCTTCCCTTACAGCGGGAAAACGCCTCGATAACGGCATTACCCAACTCTTCATCTGAAGCCGATACCGGAATAATGACATCGTCAGTTTCTGATATACCATCACCGTCCCAGGCTTCAAGTTTAATGTGATTTAGAGGCTTTATTTCAATAACATTACCGACTTGCTTTACAAGGCATTTGTTCATTTTCTTAAAAAGTGATTTTTTATTCTTATATCCGCACAAACCCATTAATTTTTTTATATTGTCTTCATAATTTTCTTTATTTAGTTTATGATCAAAAATATAATTCTCTTCAGGATTAATATCCTCATTTTTTTTGAGAACTTGTCTTAAGCTTATACCAACACTGCTAATTACCGCATCCCCAGGTATAATAATATTACCAAACAAATAGTCCGGTATTAACAATCCATGATCGATCATCCTCAAGAAATAGAAATAACTCCCATTAAAGCTTATGCTTGCATTCAGTTCATCAGAATTTACTTGACTCATGCTAATCACCTTTTATTATGGTTATTTTAATATCTACATTCTTATCGTTTGCGTTCTTTATAGCACTATTTATTGACTTCCATTGCTCTGGCGTCGTTTTTTCTGGGAGGCCAATGTGCAAAACTCTCTTTTTTATATTATCTGTTCTCAATGGAACGTCATCCATTGAATAATTTTTAAACTGAGCTATTTTATTAACATGGCCATTAATGATATATTTTATGGCATCAGGTTTATTTAGTCTACTATCTGTTTGAGTGTTAATAGTTTTTACGCTAATCGCTATTTTATCTTTACTGTCATAATAATCAAAGGTTTTGAATCCATCCGGGAGTTTTGAGCCTGGCGGTAATTGTGTACCAATATAATGCTCAAACGGCATACCCTGCTGGTTGACAGAGGAACCTGACTGATACCACTTCATCGGGATTTTATTGCCCTTTTTATCAGTGGTATAGATTTGATTTAAATCTGCATAACTGACCTTTCTGATATGTTTATGCATTCTGGCAGGATTACCTCTCCTGCCATTCACTGATGACATCAATATACTGTCGATAATAATTTCGGCAGTTGCTTTTTTCAGACCGGTAAAATCTGTTATATATTCCGCATATTGATTACGGACAAAATCATCAATATCATCATGTCTTTCAGTTTCACTGTAAGTAAAAAGCTGTACTTTTCCAGGTGCAACTGACCAGGGATAATAACGAATGCCGTCATCCGCTTTTGTCACCCAGTAATTTGTCAGTAAATTATCTTCAAGATATGTCTCCGGATATTTTGCCATTAACACATCAAAACGTAATTTATCCGGTGAATTTGCAGATTCCTGCACAGTACAGTTGATCAGACGGCAACCTGCTGCAAGCAGGCGCTCTTTTTTAAAATTATCACCGTCAGCCAGTTCCTCTATCGCCTTTAATTCCTGCAAATGAAACTGACGGTTATAACGTTCAACGATCTCAGCAGCATCCGCCGCAGTGGTCAGCCCGTTGATATGGCCTGTTGCAATCAATCCGGCAACAGCACCTGTCATCCGGGCCAGCTGTGCCTGTTGTTCATGTTCCTGCGCTGTCTGATCTAAAGAATCGCCTAATATAATACCGGCTGCCGACGCTGCCAGCGCCCCGGTAACCGCTCCCCTGACACTCCGGTTGGTCAGCTCGGCTCTGACAGCGGCAACCGCAGCATGCGTAATTGCTTTGCCCGGTTCCGTTAATATTTCACCGTGGTCACCAATTAATTTTGCGCCTTCAGCATTAAACTGACTTCCCGTGTTGCTGAGAAGCGCACTAATAAAGTTCTCCCTGAAACTTGTTTCTGATACTGCCGAACCCACCGCTGAGCTGATTACAGACTGGGCGGAAACACGTTGTGCAACCTTGTGCCAATCTCCGTCACTCAGTAACGGAATCCGCGATTGTGCCGGATTTCCGTTCTGCCAGCCCATCGATTTATCCAAACCACTGAACGCCCCTCCGACAACCATCTGACCAATAACAGATTTAACACTTTCACTGCGTCCCAGAGACTTAAATGTTTCAGATAAATTGCCTTTATTCTCTGCCAGTGCAACCGCTGCCTGTGTTGTCAGTGCTATCATTCCGGAATGCGCAGCTCCGGAAATAACAGCGGCAGCCGTTCCTGTGGCTGCGGAAGATGCGGTACTCCCTGCCCATGCAGCCAGCCCGGAGCCCGATGTCGCAGCGGTGACGGCGACAGCCAGAACAGCCGATGCCACCGGATTAAGGTGCTGCTCTTTATAGTCCCAGCGCTGATAGGCATCTGCGACCCGGTTCCACTGAACATCATCACGGGTTATCAGTTCTTTCAGCCAACCTGTTCCGGTATGGCTGCTCAGCATCATTGCGGATTCTTTAAATTCAGGAATGCTGAAAGTTTTACTGTCTGCGGTTATGCCTTTTGCTGCATCAACAGATAAATTTCCGCCGTAATAAATCTGCGGCAACCGCCAGCGGCTCAGCGAGTGCCCCTGATCCCGGCGGGTAATGTAAAAACCCTTTGAATGGCTGACGGTTTGCTCATAAAGTGAGTCGTTAACAGCTTTAAAATTAATTTTCCCTGAGATACTTTTCAGCCTGGCATTTTTAGCTGCTGAAATTTTTGCAGCTTCAAGTGTGATATCATCCAGGGCGATTAAATTAATATCTTCTTTCGATGTAAATTCTGTCGTTTTATTTTTTACTTCATGCTTTACCTTTGTAACTTCTTTTTTTGTTATACAGAATGTCCAACGATTACATTTCTTTTTCTTATCTTCATAATGACTCGTTTCTTCCATTGCCTGTGCATATAAATACCCGCCCTTTGCCGAGATATCCATTACACCATCAGAAATAAGCTCAGCACCCTGAAATAAAACACTGCCTTCAGACAATAGTGTTAATTTATTCTTGCTTTTTACCAGTGTACTGACATGGCGATATGTATCTTCCAGATAATCACGTCTTTTCTGACGATAGTGTATTTTTTCAGATCCCAACTGAATATTTCCACTGCTATGAATATATATATCATCATCAGAGGAGAGTATTGCTGCATGCAGATTAACATCACCTTCCGCCACTAATGTAATATTTTTCTTTGCTGTAAGATAAGAACTTACATAGCGATTATCAATGTAATCATCATAAGAATACCTTATTGCTGAATAAGGAATCCCTGCCAGGCTAAACTCCCCGCCAGAAAACAATAATAAAGACTCATCAGCATGCAGGCCTGCATTCAATAGATTTACATCTCCGGCAGAGTTAATAATAAAGTTTCTTTCTGAATGAATGCGTATTTTGGGCCTTAAATATCTTGCATAGATATCACTACGGCCTTCCCATTTTTTATCAAAGGTAATATCTATATTTCCGCCGGAATAAAAACCTATATCATTTTTGCTGCTAATATCTGTACCATTAATAGCAATATCACTTCCGGCATTCAGGGTGATATAATCTGAAAGTGTCCATTCCTGAAATTTATCTGACAGTGATTTTATTTCATAATCTGCCTTTTTTGTGGATATTCCTGATATCGTTTTCGGATCAAAATCAATCAGTATATTTTTTCGGGAAGATAAATCCACATGACTATTTAATGTGAATGCTATATTTTTGAATGTAATATCACCTCCTGCATCTGCATAGATGCCACCAGGTGCATGTAACAGAGGCAGCGCAGAAATGTCAGATGTAAATACAGGCCTGATTCCTGTTGAGTATATTACATCGCCTTTCTTTGCAATAAGAGACAGCTCACCGGACTTTATATTGGTATTTTCAAGTTCAATACTATCTGCTGTTAATGATAATGACTTACCCGCTACCAATGTACTTTCACGTGAATAAATTTTCTCTTTAGCCTGAACATTTAAATTATTAATTGCACCTATTTTTGACTTCAAACCTATTGATGAAGAATTCAACAATATATTTTCTGCAGCTAAATGATGACTAAAACTATCTCTGATAATCTCATTTACCGGATAGTGTTTTTCAGGGATCTTACTCTCTACATTAATTGTATTGCTATAATCTATAATCAGATTTTCTGAACTTACAGATGGACTGTCAGCCACCCCATGGCTAATCCATGTATAAAATTGCTCCTTTTTCTGAAAGGGAATTTTAATATCATTAACCATTACCCCGGGGGGAATAGTATCCGGCTCAACAAAAAAACGCAGCCATTCACTGTTTATATCTTCCGGTTCATATCTTTCCCATAGTTTTAAAATACCCAGACCATGATTTTTAATATTGATATCCTTGCCGGTTAAAACTATATTTCCCCCTGCAGATAAAAATGAATCATTATTGTCAAAGTGATTCGCATTTATATATATTTTTTTACCGGAATCTATATACGCAGGATGATAATCACTCTTATATCTCACTGCATATTTTTCAACATTAACACTGTCATTAGCTAGTAAATCTATTTCATCAAACCATTTTTCATATTTAAAGTTTTTTAATTCCGGATATACAATCAATAACCCATCTCGCCGCCACATAGGCAAATAACGCAACTGATTCCCGACGCTGCGAACCTCGGTAGATTCTGCCGGAATCTTAAAAAACTCAACAGGCTCAGAGTTACTGACATTAGTTAATGTCTTTGCTTTTATAATTAAATTACCACGTTCAGACTTTAGTGAAGCTGATTTATTAACAACACTCTTGCTAAAATCACCTTCCGGATTTTTTTGTATCCATAAATTTTCCTCTGCCTGTATAATTGCTTCGTGGCCCTGATTATTAACAACATCAGAAAAAATACGTGCATTACCTTTTGATATAACCTCTCCGGCATTTAAAATATCATTTGATATAAGAGTAGTATCACGACCGGAAGCAACCTTTTCTTTATCTTTTATAATAATGTTGTCGGCTATTACTCTTATTCTTTCTTTTGATGTTATATTTCCCGATAATAATACCGCTTTTTTTGCTGTTACACTTATACCATTATTAACAGACTCAATATTATTTAGTTGTACATTGCCATCACTACTTATATTAATAATGCGAATTTTTTCAGCCGAAATCCCACCTTCCTCAGTCATATTTACTGATGATGATTGATTCCCCATAAAACCGGATATAGATTCCTGAATACCATCCTGGTAATTAATTTTATTTGTACCATTTATAATAAAAAGATTTTTTGTATTTATCTTTCCATTTATTTTCGTATCAGCACTGATAAGATTAGTATTTTTTTGTGCATATGTATCCATCCCTTTTTTATTTATCGTGATTGATCCATTT
The DNA here is from genome assembly GCF_022819185.1 of Morganella sp. HSTU-ASny43. Classification (NCBI taxonomy): domain Bacteria; kingdom Pseudomonadati; phylum Pseudomonadota; class Gammaproteobacteria; order Enterobacterales; family Morganellaceae; genus Morganella; species Morganella sp. HSTU-ASny43. Next base: position 629 of record NZ_WSPG01000046.1, on the reverse strand, counting down.
CTTACATTGAGAGATGAAAATTTATTTTCAGGATTAAAATTCACATTCCCCGTGGCAAGTGTAATATCTGGCGTGTTAATGAAATGACAGCCATCACAGGTAATACCATTGGGATTAGCAATAATAACTGATGCCGGGTTACCGGAAACCTCCATAGCCCCCGAAAAGTCAGATAGACCATCACTGATTACCTCATTAATAATTAAACTGGCACTACTCCCCCGCAGATTTATGTTTCCCTCTATTTCACCTGCCAGATAAGATTGACTGTCTTCTGTTCCGTTATTTAATACCACGCCGACTTCAGAAACATTAAACTTACTGTATTGATTATGTGACAATCCATTTCCATCCGGCCTTGAAATGTCAATAATAGTTATATCTCTTTTGACATTTACTTTTAAACGGTTATTAGCCGGAGTTATTTCTGATGCATATATATAATAGGGAAAAACAGAAAATAATATAATAAATAATTTTTTCATCTTATTAATAAAGCACATAACACCTCCGGTGTGTTAATTAAGCAATACAGTCATACACTCACCAGAAGATATCCTATGAACAATCATTGCTGATACTCATGATGACCTTATCAATAATAATTAATTCATTCCTGAAACAAATAC